>NZ_CAXTAZ010000004.1:0-159713 GCF_964242715.1 uncultured Enterovirga sp. | reverse complement strand
CAACGGCGGCGGATAAGGAAGGCGGGCACGCGCCCGCCATCGGCGCGAGTAGGATCGGAACTTGCAGCTCAAAGCGTTGGCAGAACCCGAAGGCTCGGTTGAGCGTGTCCGACATGAGCAACTCCTCACGGCAGGCCTAACCGGTGCAAAGCGGACCGAAAAGCCCGACGCCGTGCCCTACGGTTCAGCGAGCGTGAGCCACGTGTCCACAGGTAGCGCTACTCTCGTCCCAGTCGCGCCAGAAGCAGGCATTGTCATTCATCCCAAATCCAGACGTTCAGCAGGCCGACTCCGACTGGTTCAGCCCGGACGAAGCCCAACGCCTGCAACCCGCGTTTGAGCTGCCAGCAACGGACATCGTTATGACCCGAATGTCGAAGTTGGATCACCGCGTTCAGGGTGGCAGGCGCTAATCCGTACCGATGCGGATCTCTGGGCGACCCACCCAGACTTGATCTACACCCCGCACGGGGCACCGCAGGCCCTCCACGATGCCAGACGGCTGGCTCGGGGCTTCGGTCCTCGGGCGCGGCATCGGATCACACGCGATGGGATTCATCAACGTGCGGGACGTAGTCGGCAGCACTAAGTCTCGGAGCCAAGCTAATAACGGCCTGACCCAATGCCGTGTTGAACGAGTCAAAGCGGGCATTTCGCCAAAGCTGGTTCAGACATCACGAGGTCTTCAGAATGGGATGTCATCGTCGAGATCCCGAGCTTTCGGCCTTCTAGCGCTTGGGTCCATTTTCTCGATCAGGGCTTCTAAGCGCCCGGGCACTCCCCAGGAGGAGCCCACCTGTGTGTTGTCTCGAATTGCCGCTCTTACTCGCCCCGTGAATGATGGGTGCCAACTCGTCATATCTTCCAGATAGCCGGTCCTGACCCGAGCACTCTCAAAACTCCCGCTTTTCTCCAGCAAGCTAATCAGGACGTTTTGCATTGCCGCCTGAGATTGCTTGTTCTTTCGGTATGCGTTGAAGAGCTCGATGGCGAGGGCTGCGGGTGCCTTGCCGCTTCCATTAAAGGCCTGAAACCGGCCAATGAAGCCATAAGGATCTTGTCCTAGGCGCACGGCGAAGACCGGAATACCGCGCCCCATGGCGAACCCGATCTCCTGGTCCGTCCAGTTGCTAGCGTGAAAGTCGTCGTGAAGAAGCGCTACGAGAGAGTCGCATGTGGCAAGCCCATTCTCGATTTCGGTCTGCCACTCATATGTGGGCTCGATGTCCTTATGCGCGACGAACGCTGTAATGCCGTAGTGGGAGAGTGCCTCCTGAAGCTCACCAGTGAACTTCCGGTGGGCAGATAGGTGGGAGATAAAAACCTTTAGCGTGCCCTCCTTCCAAAACGAGGGATGCTGCACAGACGGAGTTCCAGGCATCGCAGCTGGCAGCTCAAAATGTTCGGCGAGGCCGTTCAGTGTCTCGTCGTCGGCATGTTTCGCCATTTCGACAACGTATGAGACTTTTTCTCCGTTCCAGTCGGAATCGGTCCGAAGCTTAAATTGAGTAAGAATTAGATCAACGAGAGGCCACTCCTCTGCTGCCAGCCGCTTCGAAACCTCGGTCAGGATCTTTACGCGTTGAGAAGGCGAGAGCGGCATCGGACATCTGGGGCTGAGTAGAAGCGCAGCTTTCTACCTGAGCCTAAGCCTAAGTCGAATGTGCCGTGCAGAAAATTTTCAGCTGGCACATCTGTGGCGCTCCCACAGCCCCGTAATGGGCTTTCGGTAGCGAGGTTGAACATAGCGATGTCCCGAACGCGGTCCCTCGTGCTACAAGCGGGTCGGAGGCCTTGTGTTTGTTCGCGGTGTGACGGCACGTTAGGTCACATGAGGCGAGGAACACACTATGTGCCATGCTCTTCACGAAAGCGCCTCCTAGCCGTCTGAGCGACGCGTTCGCGGGCGGAGGGCGCCGCAGGGGAACTTGGCTCGAGCTCCGGTCGCCTTTCTGCATGTGGACGGACGGATTGGCGGGCGTCGTGACCCTGCTTCCGCGCAGTCAAATCATCTACGGTCCAGTCGATTCGATCTTGGAAGATGGGCGTGATGGCTGGAACTCTGCACGATGGAGATCGCTTTTCGAACGAGGGGCCTGCGTTCATTGTGTCTAAACGGAACAGAAATGGACGATAGGTACGGCGCTGAGGCTGGTGCCCTGCTGAGAGGTCGTATCGCCGACATTCGGGCGGCTTCGTGCCTGGCCGAGGTTCCGATGCTCGATCTATCCGGGATGAGTGGCGGCGTCGCTCTTCCAGTAGGGATCAATTTGTCTCTTATATTTAAAGCAAACCACAGGACGCCGCCAATGACCCCTGACGGTCGGATCGATTGGCCCCGCGTCGACCGCGTCCTCCTTCAGCGCATTGAGCACGCTGGTGATTAACCCGGTCCGGGCCGAGGCGTTCGAGCCGGAGTGGGCGGAGCCGCCCGGCACCACCATCAGGGCAATCCTACACGCTCGCTCAATTTCGAAAGAGGCACTTGCTCATTTCCTGGGCGCGGACGTGCAAACCGTTCAACGGCTGCTGCTGGGCGTTGAGGCACTGGACGAGAACATCGCGATCCGGCTTTCAGAATGCCTCGGATCGTCGCGCACTTTCTGGATGGCTCGCGAGGCCGAATACCGCTCCGACATCGTGCGCGTCCAACAGCGCAATACGGCTTCGGACCCCGAATTCTGGGTAAAGCAGTTCCCTTCGCGCGAAATGGCCACCTTGGGATGGATCGGGCAGTTTAGGTCGCGGACCGAGGCCGCTGACCGATGCCTCGCGTTCTTCGGCGTCCCCGACGTGCCTACCTGGCAAGCTAGATACGCCGGGACGATTGCGGCGGCTGCATTCAGAATATCAGGATCAACAAAAAAGGATCCCGGCGCGGTAATCGCGTGGCTTCGCTGGGCAGAGTTGGCCGCGAGCCGCGTCCATTGTGACTCCTGGGACGCATCAGTATTTAGGGAACGGCTGCGTATAGCAAGGCGCCTGACCTGGCAAAAAGATCCGAGATCGTTCATTCCCAAACTGCGCCTTCTGTGCGCGGAGGCCGGCGTAGCGTTGGTTGTTGCCCGTACACCAAAAGGCTGCCCAGCCAGTGGAGCGACACATTTTCTTTCGCCTGAGAAGGCGATGCTGGTTCTAAGTTTCCGGTACCGGTCTGACGACCAGTTCTGGTTCACGTTCTTCCACGAAGCCGCCCACCTGCTGCTCCATAGGCCGGGTACTCTCTTTCTAGAAGGCGGCGACAGCGACGCGAGCACGTCCGAAGAGCGAGAGGCCAACGACTTCGCCGCGTCGGTCCTGGTGCCTCCGGCTCATCAAGATGAGCTCCTTTCGATTTGCGACAATCTAGACTCCATTCTCCGCTTTGCCAGCCGTGCGGGCGTCGCGCCGGGTCTGATCGTCGGACAGCTGCAGCACAAGGGCCTTCTCGGCAGAGACCGCCTCAATCGGCTTAAACGTCGGTATTCCTGGGATCAAATCGAGGCTGACGGGCTCATCCCCTAAACCTGGCGTATTTGCCTGGGCTTTTCTGCCAGTTGCACAGCGCGTCCTCCAGGGCTTGGCTGCCGAGCCCTGTTTGGCGCCCGAATTCTGCAAGTTTGGCGTCCAAGTGACGGGCCGAAAGGTCCGCCACGCGACTTCCGGCGTAAAGCAGGCGCGCCCCTTTCAGAGGGCCGGTCGCGCCCGTAAGAAACGTGGAGCCCGGGTCGATCGGAGCGATGCCGAGCTTCCCGAGCATAGCAAGGAAATCGAAACGTCCAAGGCGGCCGAAACGATGAACCGCGTCCATGGATCCGTAGAGCGCGGCGAAAACCGCTTGCGGGTCCTGTCCGACAGACTGATGCAGCTGCCGGACAAGGTCCGAGTGGGTCCTGGGTGGGGATACCCAGGCCACGTACGACGCCACAATCCGCGGAGTACCGGCAGCAGATGAGGCCCTTAAGCTTTCGTATTGACGGTGATTGCTGAAACGCCGGGTTACGCCATCGGAGCCCCGCAGAGTACCCTCATTGGAAACGAACCAGGACTGAAGGGCCGCCGGGCTTTGCGAAGTCGCCGCCCAGTTCCAATGGCCGCCTTGGCCGAGCCTTCCGTAAACGTCACGCGCCAGGCGCCATCCATCAGTGATGTGCTTTCCGAAGTGAGTTGCCAAGAACACGAGCCACCACGCCTCGTCAGCTTCGCCGCGGCGGCTGCGCAGGACCGCAGCCTTGAGTGGGTCAAAGAGCGGGGAGGAAGGATCCATCCTAGCCGGGTCATGCCTTGCGTCCCGAATGTGGTGCACGAATTCGATCCGGCGCAGGCTGTCTATGATCTGGGCCACCAAAGTCTCAAGGTGCCCTTCAGCGGCTATCCCCGGCAGTGAGCCTACCTCTTCCTGGTATTGCCCGATGGCTTCCGTCAGCGCGAGCGCACGAGCCTTGTCCGCGGGGCTCAAGTCAGCTCCGCCCTGTCGGAGCAAGCATGCCGGGCAAGTCTGGCTGAGACTCCAGCCGCCTGTGCGCTGCAATTTGGCGTCCGCGGATAAAGGCGTCGTACACAGGGCTTTCCATTTTAGCCTTCTCCTCGGCCAGCCGCCGCATGTCGCCGTTCCTATGTAGGACCTTGATACGAAGAAGCCGGGCGAGATCGAGCCAGTATCCAGGAATGCCGTCCGCGACCGGTTCTTGTCCTCCGAGCCTAATGGCCTGCTCGGCCTCGATCAGCCAAGCCACGGAATGCCATGGATCACCTTTTGGCATGGGAGGCATGCTCATAGGCGACTGCAGGCCTTCGCGCAGATAATCACGGGCAGAGAATTTGTCGCTTTCATAAAGGTGAAGACTTCCGACGAAGTGGCTATAACTTCCAACCTCCAAGCCGAGCGTTCTCGCTACGAGCTCTTGGATGAAGGTGAAGGCGAAGACGTCGCCTGGAAAGCCGCGGTAGGCGTCGTTCGATCGCATAGTTGCGATTGTGTGTAACTTGCCCTTCCGCGGAAGAAACTGAACTGTTGTGGTGCATGGAACGTCGCCGTTGCCTGGTATCAAGTCGGAGCGTTTGAATATCTGAGCTACGGCTTGCCGGGTGTCAGATTTCTGGAGCTTGTGCTCGAGCATCCTTACGAGTTGGGCCATCTGGCTACTCTCTCCACCTCCGAACAATCGTGGTCCGTAAGCTCCCGGCGCGCGGACAGCTCGCCGCGAGGCACCGATGAAGCTTCGATAGGCGGGAATATAGTATTCGATATGATCAAGACGGTCCGAGCCAGAATGGTACCACAATGTTTTGCCGACGAAGCTAAAGAGCGTTCCGCGGCCCTCAGTACGGCTAAATAGGGCAGTTGGATCCGACAATTTGAGCAGGACGCCGGTAAATTCGCGCGCTGTGCCCTTGCTGGAGCGGATCGGGTCGCCGTGCTTGGCTAAGCGACGAAGGATGTCGCTCAGAGCGTCGTCGAGCGTAGAGGACTTGAATAGCATCTAAAAGATTGTAGCCGGATTCGCGAAACGGAGAAGTCCCGCTGTCGCTACAATCCCAGCTTAGTTTACTGGGCGGGCAGTGGCTAGACGCCTTTGAACGAAGCTCGCATCTCGTTGACCCTCGGCGGCAGACACTTGCGGCAGGGGCGCCCAGGAAGCTACATCGGAAAGATCTCGATATTTTCGGGATCAGAGCGCCAAGTACGGACGCTCTGAGACGCGTTAGGCCAGAGACGCTGATTTCGGCTGCTAACCCAATTGGGCCTGCCGGAGGCAGACGTTCTGAACGTCCGCTTGGGGTCAACTTCAGACTCCAGGGCGGACCCAGTAGCGCCCCGGTCCAGTCCACAACGGTCGGGGCGGGCCGACACCGCCGGTATCTCCGACGTCCTTGCACAATACACTCGACTGTCGCGGCGAACGGAGCGTGTGTCCTGTCGTGGAGACGAGGGCACGGACGCGGCTGGGTTAGGTCAACGACCGCAACCGCCTCCTGCTCGCGCTCTGGGAGGCTCTGACCGCCGATCGATCGCCTCTCCGTGATCTCATCCTGCCCCGCCGGCTCTCGCCGATTGCGGGGCCCCGGTGGTGGCGGGCGAGACCCGTCCCGAGCCGAGGCTCGGACACTCTGGAGAGCACCGATGTCGAGCATCACCCTGAGTAAGACCGAGACGAAGATCCTGACCGAGGCCGCGGGCCGGGAGGGCGGGCTGCTTCTTCTGCCGGAGACCATGAAAGAGGTGAGCCGCCAGCGCCTGCTCGGCAAGTTGGAGAGCGCCGGCTTGATCGCTCCTGCGGGCCAGCATGGCGAGGATCCCACTCTGACCCCGGCTGGATACCGGGCGGTCGGGCTTCGGCCTCCCCGTGCCCGGAAGGGGAAGGTAGTAGACGTGACCACGGAAGCGGGATCCTCACCGGCCGATACTGCGCCTGTAGCCGAGGTAATCGGGTCGGACTCGGTCCGCCCCGGGACGAAGATGGCGCTGATTATGTCGCTGCTCGGCCGGCCGGAGGGGGCGAGTCAGGCGGAGATGATCGTCGCAACTGGATGGCTGCCGCATACGACTCGGGCGGCTCTGTCCCGCCTTCGGTCGGCCGGGCACGAGCTGTCTAAGAGCCCGCGTGAGGATGGCGTGACGGCATATCGGATCGCGGCTCCCGAGCCCGAGCCGAAGCGGCGCTCCCGCAAGGCAGCGGCTCCGGCCGAGGCGGCTGCCGCGTGACCGCACGGCATTTTGGTGGGGGTCGGCCGCCAGCCGACCCCCGTCTCACGGCCGATCTCGAGCGCCTCGCCGCGCTCGACCTCGCTGGTCTGCGACGACGCTGGCGCAGGCTGGTCGGGAGCCCGGCTCCCGCGCAGCTGCCACGCTCGCTCCTGCACCGCATCCTGGCCTACCGGGTCCAGGCTGCTGCCCTCGGCGATCTCGACCGCGACACGGCCCGGGAACTCCGCCGCATGGCAGAGGAAGGCCGTGAGGCGGAGGTGATGCCGCTGCCAGAGCTGCGGCCGGTGAAGCCCGGCACGCTGCTTGTGCGGGAGTGGGAGGGTACGCTCCAGCGCGTGATGGTGCTGGCCGAGGGTTATGCCTGGAACGGGGCTACCTACCCCAGCCTCACCGGCGTTGCCCGGGCCATCACCGGATCGAGCTGGAACGGCCCACGCTTCTTCGGCCTGCGGACCAGGAAAGCAGGATCACAGGACAGGAGGACGGGCCTGTGATCCAACCTGCCGTCCTGGCGCTCCGCTGCGCCATCTACACCCGGGTCTCGACCGAGCACGGGCTCGAGCAGGAGTTCAACTCGCTCGACAACCAGCGCGAGGCGGCCGAAGCTTATGTGAAGAGCCAGGCGCATGAGGGCTGGCGCTGCTTGCCGGGCCGCTACGACGATGGCGGCTTCTCGGGCGGCTCGATGGAGCGCCCTGCGCTGCAGCGGCTCCTGGCCGAGATCGCGGCCCGGCGGGTGGATGTGGTGGTGGTCTACAAGGTCGACCGGCTCACCCGATCGCTCAGCGACTTCGCCAAGCTGGTCGAGCTGTTCGACGCCCAGGGCGTGTCGTTCGTGTCGGTGACGCAGAGCTTCAACACCACGAGCAGCATGGGCCGGCTGACGCTTAATGTGCTGCTCTCCTTCGCGCAGTTCGAGCGCGAGGTCACGGGCGAGCGTATCCGAGACAAGATCGCGGCCTCGAAGAAGAAAGGCATCTGGATGGGAGGCGTCGTGCCGCTCGGTTACCGGGCTTCTGACCGCGCCCTGCACGTGGTCGAGGAGCATGCCGCGCTGATCCGCGAGGTCTATGACCGCTACCTCGCGCTCGGCAGCGTCACCCGGCTCGCGATCGAGTTGCAGGATGCGAACATCGTGGTTCCCGAACGGGTGGATGGTGGCGGGCGATCGTCAGGCGGCAAGCCGTTCAGCCGCGGCCATCTCTACGCCCTTCTGCAGAACAGGGTCTATGTGGGCCAGCTCTCCCACAAGGGCCGGGTCCACGCCGGGCAGCATCCCCCGATCGTCGATCCGGCCATCTTCGACGCAGTCAAGACTCAGCTCGCGGCTCACGCGCATCGTAAGGACCGCTCAAACACCCCGTCGGAGCATCTCCTGACCGGGCGCCTGCGGGATGATCGCGGCCATGCGATGAGCCCGACCCATGCTCAGAAGGGCAGCCGCCGCTATCGCTACTACGTCAGCCAGGCTGTCCAGCAAGGGCGCAAGCAGGAGGCCGGTAGCATCGCCCGCGTTCCAGCGGCCGAGATCGAGGCCGTGATCATCAAGGCGTTGCGGAGCGGCACAACAGCGTTATCCGATTCCAGCGATGCCGAGCTTGTCGAGACGATCCGGGAGGTGACGGTCCGACCGGATATCCTCGACATCGAACTCGTGACGGGCGAGCTGATCCAGGCTTCTTGGACACGCAGCCCGACGACCCGCCAGCGGGAGATCATCGTGCCGTCGGGAGGCGAGCCTGATCGCCTGCGGCCCGCCCGCAGCTTGGATCGCACACGGCTGCTGCGAGCCATCGCGCTGGGCCGTGGATGGCTGGACGAGATCGTCTCCGGCCGCATCGCCAACACGGATGCCATCGCGTCCCGCGAAGGCTGCAGCGAGCGCTCGGTCCGAATGACGCTGTCGCTCGCGTTCCTATCGCCGGAGATCGTCAGGACCATCGTCCAGGGCGGACTGCCGCGCGGCATCGGCCTATCCCAGCTCGCCGAACAGCCTGCGTCCTGGCACGCCCAGCACGATGCTCTTGGGCTCTGACGGCAGCATCTGCGGAAACGGAATTTAGGGCACCTGAGACTGGCGCCTGAAACGGCCGGAAAGAGACCTTCTAAACGCTTGAAGACGGTCTCTGCTTGCTGACCGGCCAGCTAAGTATCGGGAGAATCGATAGAACTCAGGCCGGTACCGAAAACGACGGTTTGGACAGACTGGGTGGTGGAGCTGAGCGGGATCGAACCGCTGACCTCTGCAGTGCGATTGCAGCGGACAAGGGATTACCCGGAATTAAGCGGGATTACCTGGGATCGCTCTGGCTTCCCAACCCCCTATGCGGTATGCCTTTTCGGGTGTCCGGCAGCGTTCTCGGCATTACCGAAGTTGCCGTGAGTTTCCCGCCCGCTGCTTACCTCCTGCTTACCCGATGGCCAAGCTGACCAAACGAACGGTTGATGCCGCCGCGCCGGATCCGACCCGGGAGCGGATGGTTTGGGATGGCGATCTCCCGGGATTTGGTCTCCGCGTGAAGCCGAGTGGCGCGAAGTCCTTCCTGATCCAATACCGGAACAAGAACGGCCGCAGCCGCCGGCTGACGATTGGTCGGTACGGGATCCTGACGCCGGACGAAGCTCGAGATATCGCTCGCACGCATCTGCTGCAGGTCGCAAAGGGCATCGACCCGGTCGAGACGCGAGCGGCTGACCGCACCGCCACGACGATGGCCATGCTCTGCCGCGAGTACCAGGGGCGCTGCGAGAAGGGCCTGGTCCTGACGAGGCGAAAGCGACCGAAGAAGCCGTCCACGATCTACATCGACGGCGGACGCATCGAGCGCCACATCATTCCGCTGCTCGGCAGCCGGACCGTCAAGGACCTCACCTCGGCTGATCTCCGCGGATTTCTGCGGGACGTAATCGGGGGCAAGACGGCTGCGGACGTGAAGACGAAGGTCAGGGGTCGGGCGCGAGTGACCGGGGGCAAAGGGACTGCGACGCGGACCATGGCGCTCCTCAGCACGATCCTGACCTACGCGAGAGATGAGGGATACCGTCCTGACAACCCGGCGGTCGGCATCAGGGTGCCGGCTTACAACAAGCGCACGGGCCGCCTCGATCCCGTCGAGTACCGACGCCTTGGACGACGGCTCGCCGCGGCGGAACGTGTCGGGCTTCGGTGGCAAACCCTTGAAGCGACTCGGTTGATTGCTCTGACCGGCTGCCGTCGTGGTGAGATCGAGGGATTGACCCGCGACGAGGTCGATTTCGGACGGCAGGCGCTCCGGCTCGTCGACACGAAGACTGGACCGAGCGTGCGGCCGATTGGGCGAGCCGCATGCGACGTGCTCCGCCGGGTGATGGACCGAAGCAAGGGCAAGTTTCTGTTTCCAGCCGTGCGGGGCTCCGGACAGTTCACGGGACTGCCGAAGGATTGGGCCAGGGTCGTCCGGCGCAGGCTCCCGGCAGTCACACCCCACACTCTGCGGCACTCGTTCGCGTCCGTCGGTGAGGATCTCGGCTTCACAATCCCGACCATCGGCGCGCTTCTCGGACACGCGGGAAGCGGGATCACGGCGGGCTACATCCATAAGCTAGATCCGGCGCTGGTCGCGGCTGCGAACCGGATTGCGAATGAGATCGCGGCCATGATGTCGAAAGCAAGCGCTGGGGCCGGCAACGTCGTCGAGCTACGGTACGGCAAATGAGGCCGAGCCGGATTAAGTGGGGCCGGCTTAGGTGGCGGCGTTCTGACGATGTCACGAGCGACGTGATGATGTCTCTCGCCCGGAGCGTGCTGGGAGAGCGGAACCGAGGCTTCGAGGGATGGGCCAGAGCTCGGTTCTTCATCGGCCTGTCTCGTGTGCTCACTGAATACGAGGATCGAGCGCGGTTGCACCAAGGCATCCCGGCGGACGTAATCAATAGGCGGCTTAAGACGGTTCGTTCTGCAATAAAGACACTGGGCCGGGTTGCTCGCGACGTTACGAAGGCCGAACGGTCGCTGCATTCGGCTGCCGACGCGATTCCCGCTTCGGATGTCAGATCGCGCGATATTGCACGCGACGTGCTGGGCGCGGTGATCAACGCGGGAAGTTCGGAACGGCTCAAGGCGATCGACAAGCGCCCTAACGGTCGGACGGTGTTCCTCATTCCTGATGATGAGGTGTCGCCTATTCATGCCGCGACGACGCTGTTTCGTTTGGCAAGTCGCCTGAGCGCGTGGTCGATTGAAGACACCCCGTCTAGGGCGCCTCGACCCGAGATAGCTCCGAAGAAGTGGCTGATCGGGCTCGCTCTTCCCGACGTGTTCCACCTGTCCTTCGGCGATCGGCCCGTCGAACAGCAGATTGATTTCACGTTAAGGTTCCTCGAAGTATTCAACATCCGTCCGGATCGTGGCGAAGCTTGGGACGCCGACACAATCCGCAAATATCGAAGGGCGTCATCGACCCGAGGGCGGATAGCCGACGCAAAGATTGCGCGGGCTGTCCCGCGATAGCACCCCTAAGACCCCCTAGCCTCCTCTCCGTAGCCACGAAGGGATGCGCGACGCTGAGCGTCAAGCATCGCCTCCCAAGCAGGAGAGGATCGGACGATGTACTACGTTCCGCAGAAGGGAGAGCAGCGCCTCCGCAGGCCTGAAGCCTCCAAGTACCTCGCCGAGAAATGGGGCATCCAGCTCTCGGCCCGCACGCTGACCAAGATCGCGTGCATCTCCAGCGACGGGCCGGTGATGGTCTACGACGGCCGGTTCCCGACGTATCCGGTCAGCGGCCTCGACGTTTTCGCTCAGGCCCGGCTCGGCGCCCCGGTTCGCTCGACCTCCGAGCGCGTCCTCCAATCCATCGCCGGCTAACGAAAACCCTCGCAACCGCCGTTAGGCAGAGCGAGGGCTGATCGTCACGATAATGGTTCTGGCAAGCTCCATATACGCGACGGCGGACCAGCGTTCAAATCCTTTCGGCGGCTCTATTTCTCATGGAGCCCCCAAATGCCTGGAAATCCCTTTCAACGTCATCTCGCCTCCGCCTCTCGCCGGCAGACCGTTTCACCATCGACTTCCGAACTTCGCCCGTACCTTGCGGACCGCGACGTCCTGCAAGCCGTCGTCACCCGACGTCTGGCGATGCGCTTCGGGATTACGGCCCCGATCGCGGCTACCGTCGCGGCGCTAGCCGGGCTCGGCCCGAATGACGGGAGCCGCGGATGAGCGGCCTTCCCTCAGTTGCCCGTCTCACGGGCACGTTCCTCAGCAACTTCGACCTGCTCCCGAGGGAGCGGGCTGAGATCGTCCGAAACGGTGTCGCTGAATCCTCAATCGACACGCCGACCCCGATCCGGGCCGGCCACGTCGTGTTCGCTGACGACGGTCGGTTCTCTTTCGAGCAACACGAGCGCAGCTTGTCTGTCCGGAGCGCTCGGGCTTTCCTGTTCCTCGTCGACGACATGCATGGCGAGCCCGCCGACATCGTCGCGTGGCAGCCCGCTCTCTCCCGAGTTGCATCCTGGCGCGGCGCCGCTTGGGGCATCGGGCAGTCCAAAGCTTACGACGTTCGGATGGCCGAGCACGACGGTTTGCCCGTCTGGCGCGATCCTCTCGACTGGCTTCGGGCTGGGCGACGAGGGATCGTCATCATTCGGCCGCGCCTTGCTGCCGCTTGGCTGTCCGATGCGGGCCCGCTTGTGGCCGAGGACTTCGAGCATGCCCGGGAGCTTCGGAGCGCCCTAACCCGCCCGGCGCCACGCATCCTCGTGCCGGCAGTGGCGAGGAGGGCGGCGGCATGACGGACTATGTCGACCTCGACGACCTTGAACCCGACGCTGCGTCCTATGACGAGGCCCCTCGTCAAGGGAGCGGCCGAAAGGCTGCCCACGATACCGGAACAGCGACGGAGGACGCAGCAGCCATCCGGTTCGCCGCGAAGTACGCGGGCCGACTCAGGTACTGCCACGACACCGGCGCCTGGTTCGGATGGGACAAGGTCGCTTGGCGGCCGAACCGGACGGGGCTCGCGTTCCGTTGGGCGCGCGAACTCGCCCGCGGTCTCGCGGAAGCCGCTCCTGCCAAGGCTCGCGGAACTATCGCTAAGACGTCGTTCGCGGCCGGCGTCGAGCGGTTCTGCCGATCGGATCCAGTGTTCGCGGTTACGGCCGAGTCGTGGGACACGGATCCCTGGCTGCTCGGTACGCCGGCCGGGACGGTCGATCTCAGAACCGGGAAGCTGCGCCGCTCCGATCAGGCCGACGGCATCACAAAGCTGGCCGCCGTGGCGCCCGCGGACGAACCCGATTGCCCGCTCTGGCTCGCCTTTCTGGATCAGGCCACAGGCGGCGACGTCGAGCTGATCCGCTTCCTGCAGCAATGGTGCGGCTACTCCCTCACGGGCAGCACCAGGGAGCACGCGCTCGTTTTCATCTACGGACCGGGCGGGAACGGCAAGTCCGTGTTCCTGAACGTGCTCTCGTCGATCCTCGGAGACTACGCGACGACGGCCGCGATCGACACATTCACGGCCTCAGCTGGCGACCGTCACACGACTGACCTCGCGATGCTGCGGGGCGCCCGCCTCGTCACCGCGTCTGAGACCGAGGAGGGCCGGGCCTGGGCCGAGGCCAGGATCAAGCAGCTGACAGGGGGCGACCTCATCACGGCGAGGTTCATGCGGCAGGACAACTTCACCTTCCTGCCGACCTTCAAGCTGACAATCGTCGGCAACCATCAGCCTGCGCTCCGTAACGTGGACGAGGCCGCCCGACGCCGCTTCCGGATCGTGCCCTTCGTCCGCAAGCCGGCCCAGCCCGACGCGACGCTCGAGGACAGGCTTCGGGCCGAGAGACCCGCCATCCTGCGGTGGATCATCGCCGGCTGCCTCGACTGGCAGGAAAACGGGCTCATCACCCCGGCCAGCGTCGTGTCGGCCACGGACGACTATTTCGTCGAGCAGGACCTCTTCGGACAGTGGCTTGCCGACTCCTGCGAACTCGACCCCGGAAACGATCACAAGTGGGAACAGACCGCGGAACTGTTCGCGTCCTGGACGGCGTACGCAAAAGCCGCGGGCGACGCGCCCGGCAGCACGAAGAGCTTCGCGCCGGCAATGCGCCGCCATGGCATTCGCAAGTCGATCGAAAACCGTCCGCGGCTGGGCAGGCATTCGGCTCAGGCAAAGGCAGCCATTCAGTCGGGAGGGTGACGGGTGACACATGGTGACACCTAGAATGGCATCCACCTCTTACGCGCACGTACATGCGCGCGCACGTGAGAGGAAACCGGAATTTGGCGTCACCAAGCGTCACCCGTCACCCGAACAGGAGAGTTTCCATGCTGATCGAGATCGATACCAACGTGATCATCAACACGAACCAGATCCAGACCGTTGAGGAGCTGCCCAGCGTTTCGACCCGAGGCGGTCGGTCCCGCGTCACGTTCGCTGATGGCCGGACGCTTGTGGTCAGCAGGGGCGTCGCCGCTCTTTCGAAGTTCACCGGTGTCATTCTGCCGGCCCCGCCTGGATACCAGGCCATCAGGGCGGTGGACGAAGAGGGCGAGCCGTTCTTCGCCACAACGACCGTCCTGGCCTTCCGATACGATGGGCTCGATGCCGGCCCTCTGTTTCCGATCACGGACGAGGGGCAATTCTCCGACGGCACGATCTGGGGGCTGATCCGACCTGACGGCACGGTCACGGATTACGACCGGGAGCACGACAGCGTCGAAATCTACAAGCGCCGCTTCGCCGAGGAATGCGCTGAGCTTCGCCGAAAGGCCGCAGCGTGACCTGGGGCCCGTTCGTTCCCGGCATAGACGCGGCCGAGCGTAAGGCACGGCTTCGGTCGCTTCGGGCTCTGGTCAAGGTTCTCACCGGCCCGCGGGGACACGATGCCAACCTTGCCCTCCTGAGGGCCGAGATCACGGACGGCGATTCCGACGTGCTTCGGGAAGCTCATGCGGAGTTCGGGCGGCTTGGCACCCTCGATCAGCGCCGCGTGCTCTCGAGCTTCGCGGACGTCCAAACCCCAATCCTGAAAGTGGTCCATGGGTGAGATACGGGCAGCACCGAGGTCGAAGGCTCGCGAGCGCCGGTTGCCTCAGATCAGCTTGGCGCCGTTCGATGCCGGCGGCGGTCGACCGGGCCTTACCATCAAGGTCGAACTCGGCTGCGAGGCGATGTTCGGCACGAAGGTCTCGGCCTTCATGGAGGATCAGATCTCGCTCCTCATTGGATCCGTGTCTCCGGACGGGGGCCATCCGAGCGAGCAGCGGATCCAGGCCATTCTCGCCATGGTCGCGGCCGTGAAGCCGAAGAACGAGATCGAATGCGCGCTCGCGGTCCAGATGGCCGTCACGCACATCGTCTCGATGGACCTGGTTGGTCGCGCCTTCCGGGCCGGCGATGCCGCGACACTGGACGCTCGAACAACGGCGGCGACCAAGTTTCAGAGGACGCTCCTCGCCCAGCTCGACACACTTGCCCGGATGCGTCGGGGCGGGAAGCAGACGGTCGTCGTCCAGCACACGACCGTGAACGGAGGACAGGCTGCCATCGTCGGCAACGTGACCGGGGGGAGGCGGAGGGGGCGGGCCGAAATCAAGGATCAAACTCATGCAGCGAATGACGGAAGAACCCTCGAGCTTGCGGCTGGCGCGCCGCTGTGGAGCGCGAACCCGATCCGGGACGCCGTGCTGCTCCCCGGCAACGAAGGGCAAGGCTCGATGCCGAATGCACGGCGGCGCTGCCGGTCACGGGGCACCTCGGAATGAGCGAAACGGGAACTACCGCCATGGCCGTTACACCTGCGAGGCGATCGCCGAACGTCGGCGCTTCCGTGACCTCCTCAGGATGGTCAGAACGCTCGATCTCGCGTGACGTGCCGCAGGTACTCATTCCGTTCGATCGACGTGAGGCTCTGACCCTGCGTGAGGCCGCGGACACCTCCGGCTTCTCGATCGAGACCGTGAGGCGCTGGGCGACGCTGAACGACATCGGGCGGAAGGTCGGAGGTACTTGGCTCGTGTCGAGGGTGGCGCTTGCCATGTTCCTGGACAGCGATAAGGCGGCGTTACGAGCTTATCTGGCAGGGGATCGTGCGAGCGGGTCGGTCCTTGCCTATTACAATCGGGACGGGGTGTGGCCAGAGGCCCGCGACGTCTGAGAGGGGATGGGTTGCGGATATTAAGCGCTCGCCTCCCAACGTCCTGATTGCGCCCATCCTCGCTCTTCAGAGCATGCCAGCCGCGTCCGCATATCGGACATCAACTGTGCAGCCGGTCCGTCCGAGACGGGGGGGGAACAGACATCTCGCCGTGACCTCTAATCGGCTCACCCTAAGGGCAATTGCTTAGCATGCCTTCGATTTTGGCTGTCAGCGCGTCCACTGCGAATGGCTTCGTCATGATCTCCATGCCTGGCTCCAGCCGACCGTTTCTGACGGCAGCGCTCTCTGCATATCCCGTCAAGAAAAGCACCCTCAGTTCGGGGCGCTGCACCCGCACTGCGTCAGCGAGCTGGCGCCCGTTCATGCCGCCGGGCAGACCGACATCGGTAAGGAGGAGATCGATGCGAACCCCGGTCTCGACGATCCGCAGGCCGGATTGACCATTCTCGGCCTCTAACACCCTGTAGCCGAGATGCGACAGCACTTCGACGATTACCATCCGCACCGCAACTTCATCCTCGACCACCAGCACGGCCGTGCCCGCTTCCGCATCCGGGGTCTTGGTGGCCGCAAGGGCTTCTCGCGCACCGTCCGCCAACCCGAGATGTCGCGGCAGATAGACCGATACCGCTGTGCCCTGGCCCGCTTCGCTGCTCAGGAGGACATGGCCGCCCGATTGCTGGACGAAGCCGTAAATCATGGAAAGGCCAAGGCCTGTTCCCTCTCCGGTCGGTTTGGTTGTGAAGAAGGGATCGAAGGCGCGCGCGATCACATCTGGGAACATGCCCGTCCCCGTGTCGGTGACGAACAGACCCATGTATTCGCCGGCCGGCACTTTCGCGGGCAAGGTGCTGGCCCCACTGCGCCAATCGGGAAAGACGCTGTTTCGGGTCTCGATCATGAGGCGTCCGCCGTCGGGCATGGCGTCTCGTGCATTGATCACCAGATTGAGCATCGCATTTTCGAGCTGATTGGGATCACACAGGGCTGGCCAGAGTTCGCCCGCCAGTTTGGTTTCGACCTGGATGCTCGGCCCAACTGTCCGGGTGAACAAATCCTCCATACCTGCAACAAGCCGGTTCACGTCCGTTGGCTTGGGATCCAGCGTTTGGCGCAGCGAGAAGGCCAGCAGCCGGTGGGTGAGTGCCGCAGCGCGGCTGACCGAGGTCATGGCCACGTCAATATAGCGACCGATGTCAGCCGTTCGGTCCTGGCTCATGCGCATTCGCATCAATTCCAGGGTGCCGGAGATGGCGGCCAGCAGGTTGTTGAAATCGTGCGCCAGACCCCCTGTCAGTTGGCCGACGGCTTCCATCTTGAGTGATTGGCGCAGGGTCTCCTCGATCCGTCCGCGCTCCTCGGCCTCGGTATGAAGCCTGGCGTTGACGTCCGTGAGCTCTTGCGTCCGCTCGGCCACTCGTTCCTCAAGCGCTGCTCGAAGACCTGCCTCACGGTTTCGCACCTCGCCGATCACGCGGATGCGGTCGACTGCGCCTGCGATCAGATTGGCGTAGCTGCGCAGAAAGAGGGTGTCGCTCTCGGTGAACTGGCGGGGGACGTGGCTGTCGATCTGGAGGATGCCAAACGGCGGCCTATCTTGTCCGCCAATAATGATGACGTTGGCCACCGCCCGAACGTTGTTGTCGATCAAGAACGCCGCGTACCTGAACCGCGTCTCCGTCGCGATGTCGGCGGAGATCAACGGTTCTCCGGTCAGGAGTGCGTGCCCCTCGGAGGTGTCCTCATCAGCGGTGATGGTGGCTATTCCGACGACGCCCGGTTTCCAGCCGACACCCGCGCGCACCCGCAGAGTCTTGCCGTCCTCCTGCAGCTCCACGACCTTGGCGAGGTCGGTTCCCAGGGCCTCGCCTGCCAGGCGGCAGGCTTCCGTCAGGATTTCATCCAGATCGTCCGACCTGAGGGCGAGTTCGCCAAATCGTGCGAGGGTCTGTTGGTGTCGCAGGACATCTTGCAATCCCCCTCCACCAGTCTCATCCAAAACGCACCCCATCAGTGGCCAGTCTGCAGATGATAGGATTTTAGCCTGTTTGGCGAGGTAAAATTTGCGCTTCATCCGCAACGAGCGGGCGAGCCGTCGGTGCTTCATCGATTGCCGCATTGAGCGAACTCGGCTCCGAAACGCCAAGTCAGCGAAGGCCTGCTATGGGGTCGGGAGTGGTCGCGGAGCGCAACCTCGGCTCTGCCAGGCCGGTCGCTGAAGCCGCCGTTCCGCTTCCGGGCTAGTCCCGGACGCTGCCTGCAACTTCGCGCAAGGGCCGAAATGGCGTCTACAACAGACGGAGCAGACAGCGAAAGGCCGGCCACAATCTCCACAATCATGTCTAGCCAGCCCCCTCTCAGATCGCGAGACTCCGGCACGGTCCGGAGGTTCGCCGATCATGTTCGATGCCGCTCCATTCGATGATGGTCGGGGCCGCTATCCCGACAAGCTAACAACGAATGTCCCGCGCGGGCTTCGGGCGGCGCTTCAGCGCGTTGCCGAACAGGAACGTGTCCCAGCGGCACAGATTGTGCGCGGCGCGATAGAGGCACGTCTCGCCGCAGCATTGCCGAAGCGTCGGCAGCCTGGGGATTGCCACCATGGCTAGCGCCGAATCCATCGACGCTCTTGCTGAGGCGATTACGGCGAAGCGGGCCGGCGCCCTCGAATTCCTCGACCTCGCGACCGAATTCCTGACCGACGCGCGCGCCCGCCTTCGGTATGCGCCTGGGGACACCTCCACGCTTGGCGACGCCCTTGAAATAGCCGAGGCCGCCATGACCGACGGGCGAGCCTCATTCAATGCCATGGTAGCGCTGGGCCGGGACCTGTCCACGCTCGTCATGACGGAGCCGCCTCGCGCTCCGGTCCAAACGACGACGATCGACCGCCGCCTTGGCGAGCTGACAGACCGCATCGCCTCCTCGGCCGAGAAGGAGCAGGCCGATCTCGGCGCTCTGGCGGATGTCGTCCGATGCCGGATTCCCGGAACGCCCGACGACGTGGCTCGGCTCTTCGAAAACATCCAGTCCTCACACGCGCAACTCGAAGCGTCCCTCGCGGAAGCCGGCGAGGTCGGCAACTGCGCCGGCTCCGCCTGAAGGATTCAGATATGGCGAACATCGGTGGCCTGGGTGGCCTTGGCGGATTTGACCCCGGAAATTTGTTCGCAGCGTTGGGGCATTCTCTCCTCACGTCCCCTAGCCATGCGCCTCTCTCGGGCTTCCCGGCCGGCATCGCTGCGGCGAATGCTCGAGGCGATCAGGAGAACAAGCGTGGTGCTCTGGCTCTCGCGTTGACACAGTCGGGCGTCCCTCAGGATGTTGCGGCCAAAATTGCCTACAACGACACGGCTGCGGCTCTGTTCATGTCACAGGCGAATAGCTCAAAGCAGGCTGCCATGGCGGCGCCGTATCTGGCAGGAGCCCGTACGGCAAACCCGATGCCGAACGACGACGGGACGCCTGCAGCCCCTGCCGCGCCTGGCTTCGCGCCGCCTGCCGCCGCGCCTCCCGTGCCGCGCCGCATGGGTTCCCTCGGCGGGCTGGGCGGCATCGCGGTCCCGGATACGCCGGCCATTGTCGCCAGCCCTGACGCCTCGTCCTTCCGGCCGCCTCCTGGCGCCCCTAAGGACCTGTATCGCGACGTCCCGGCCGATTACGGTGGAAACCCCGCGGCGCCTGCGCCGGCTCCGTTTCCGCCGGCTCGTCCGGCTGCGCTCGGCGTTCCCGTTCCCGCTCTACAAGACGAGACCACGCTGGCGTCCGGAGCCACGGCCAGGACGGATGCGAATGGCCTCCCCATCGGACAGGTCGCGTCGAACGCGAAGATCCCGCTGGCCGTGCCGAGCCTCGACATCAAGCCGTCCCGGCCGCCGCCGAACGTGGCGCCCGGCACGACGACGATGCGGGTATGGGCTCAGGACGAAATCAGGGAGGCACGTCGTGCTGCCATGGGCGGTCGGATGATGCCCGGCCCGATGGGCGAGGCTATCGCGAAGGATGCCGAGTTCCGGCTGAACCGCGCACTGAAATACCTCGATCCGAGCGAGACCGAGAAGGCGTTGACCTCCATCGGGATCCCGATCGGTTCGCCGGAAGGCAAGGCAATCATCCGCCAGCAGCTCGACAAGCGGCCGGAGACGGTCAAGGTTGCGGAATACGCTTATCCCGGGGACCCCAACCGTCAGCAGCAGGCTGTGCGCGCCGGTATGACGGACAACCGTCCGGAGGTCGTGCGCCTGGGCGAGGCCGCTCAGGATGCACCGGGCTTGGTGAGGTCCGGCATTGATACCGAGGCCGCACGAAAGGGCGCGGACACGCGGGCCACGTCGCGCGAGCAGGCCTATACGAGGGAGGCCGAGGGCGCGACACAGGGCGCACGGTCCGCAGGCCGGATCATGGCCGCCCTCAATGATGCAGAGGCCGCCTTTGACAAAGCCGCGAAGGGTGGCGGAACGGGACCACTTTCGTCCAGCAGGGTGGCAAGAAGCTTCGATGCAATGTCGCCGGGGTGGCTCGGTAGCGCGCGAACAAACGAAATTGCGCGGCAGGACTTCGACAACGCGATCGCGACCGTCCAGAAGCTGCCGTCGATCTCAAAGGCCAGGGCGCGGTCTCCAACTTCGAACGAACCTTGGCTGGTGCTGACCTTCCGTCGCTGCAATCCAGCGATCCCAGCACCTCCAAGAAGGCTTTTGCTCGACTCCGGACCCAGCTCAATAGCGCGCTCGCGCTCGACGCTAAGTACGGCCTGCACAAAGACGAGCGCCTGCCGCCGACCACGGCCACGGGCGCGCCCCTCACGACGATGCCTGACGGCACGACGATCCGACAGGTGCGGTGATGCCGACATTCGAACTCACCACACCTGATGGCCGGGTCTTCGAGGTCAACGCGACCGACGCTGCCACGGCGCACAGGGCTTTGACGCAGACGATCGGCAGCGGCACCTCGCCGGCCCCGTCTGCTCCGGCGACCTCGTCGGCGCCGGCCGGGCTGGGTTTCGACGAGGCAACCGGCGCCCGGGCCACTCAGGAGCGGTTCTCGGGCTACAACGGCATCCAGACTGAGACGGGGCCGGATGCGGCGCTCGGGTACGGTCTAACCCGCAAAGCGGACGAGATGCTGGTCGGGCCGGACAGCATCACGAACCGTGCCTCCGCCACGCTCCTGAACGCGGCCGAAATGGTCGGGATGGGGCTGCCTCGGAACATCGGCGCGGGCATTGCCACGGCACTCGGCAACGGTCGTACGTTTCGGCAAAACTTTGACCTCGCGGGCGATCATCTCTCGGCCCTCGGCCGGCAATCGCCTGGTGCGCGGGATTTGGGCGTCGCCGCGGGTGTGGTCGGCAGTCTGGGGCTTCCCGTCGCCAACGTGCTCGGCGGCGCCACGCTTGCACAACGGGCTGGCAACACGGCAGCGACGGTCGGCGGCTATTCAGGCATCGCCAGCCTCGCGGAGAGCGGGCTTGATCGCGTTGCGGAGCCCGACACGATCGCGAAGGCGATTAAGCACGCTGGCTTCGGAGTGATTGCCGGCGGGCTTACGCATGGCGCGATAGAGGTTGCTGCTCCTCGAGTTAGCCGTGCTGCTCGCGATTGGCTTGCGCCGGATGCAGCCCCAGCCTCCGCCCCGGCTGCTGCGGTGCCCGACGTGTTCCCGAAGGGTGTCTCGCCCGCCGTCGCTCGCGAAGCCGAGGCCGGCCAGTTCGGGATCAACCTGACGAAGGGCCAGGCGACCGGCGATTACGCGCAACAGGCCAGCGAGAACATGATGGCTCGGGGCGGGGGCGACACGCCCCCCGGCCAGGCCATGCGCTCGTTCTTTCAGGAACAAGAACGGCAGGTCGGGGCCGCTAAGGGCGACATCGGCCGGCAGATCGCGGGCGGAGCCGACCTGGTCGAGCGCCCGTTCGATGCCGGCGCCCGCGTGGGAGAGTTCGCCCGCAATTCGCAGCGCCTCGCGGAAACCGTGGCAGGCGGTGAGGAAGCGGCAGCGGCCCGCGCGAGCCAGGCGCTTGCTCCTGCCGATCCGATCAATGCCGCGACCGACGTGGCGGCGGGGGTACGCGGTCGAGCTGCGGCGGATCGCGCTCAGTTCAAGGGCAGCTATGATGAGGCGGCCCGAGAGCCCGGCGCGTTCGAGCCCGGCAGCTTCGATCGGATCGGCCCGTCTATTGAAGCCCGTATCGCGAACAGCGACCGACCTATCCCAATCGACCCCGCCCTGACGCCGGCCGCGTCTCGCGCCATGGCGGACCTGGGAAGGGCGCCACCGGCCGGCACGTCCATGGCGGAGGTGGATCAGGCGCGAAAGCGTCTCGTGGCTCTACGGGGCTCCACGGGCCAGAACGCGACCGATCGGGCGGCCATGGATCAGGTCATTCGGCACTACGACGATCATGTGGAGGACGCGCTCGCCAGCAAGCTCTTCTCCGGCAGCGATCGGGCGCTCGACTTGTACCGGACCGCCCGATCGCAGTTCGCCGGCTATCAGCGCACGTATCGGCCTCAAGGCGCTGGCGACGACGTTGGTCGGGCCATGCAGCAGATCGTGGACCGGAATGCTCAGCCGCAAGAGGTCGCCAGTCTGCTCTACGGCACCAGCCTGACCGGCAACACGGGTCGGGCCATGCGGCTCGCGGATCGCCTCAAAGAGGTTTTGCCGGCCGAGCTATGGGAGCAAACCCAGCGGGGCTATCTCGGCCGCATCGTGGGCGACGGCCTCGATCATGGGAAAATCTCCGACAACATTCAGAAGGCCCTCTCCGGCGAGGGGCGCGGGCTTACGTACAAGCTGCTGGGCGATGCTCAGGTCGCGGGTCTCCGCTCGATTCAGTCCGGATTGCGCTCGGCGGCTGCGGCGCGAGAGGCCGTTCCGGATTGGGTGAAGACGCTCGGCAAGGATGACTTCGAACCGAAAGCCGTCATCGAGAACCTGTTCGGGAAGTCTACGCTGACCGGGAACACGGCCTCGATCCAGTTTGCGAAGGGCGTTCGGGATGTCGTCGGGGCGGAGAGCGATACGTGGGCTGCGGTTCGGCAAGCCGGATGGCAGCACCTAGTGGCGAAGCCGGAAGGCGCGACGGCTGACTTTGGGCCTCAGGCCATCGCGAACCGGATCTCCAACTTCCTCGAGAAGGACGGGCGCGGCCTCGCAACCGTGATGTTTTCGGCCGAGGAGCGGGCGACCATGAAAGCGTTCGGAAACACGATGCGGACCCTCACGCCTGCCCGGATCGCGGGCGGCTCGGCCTCACCGAACAGCGATACGGCTCCGATGCTGGCCCGGTCGCTCGAGGCGCTTCGGAAGCACGAAGGCAAGCTCAACATGCTCCTGTCCGCGGTCGGGCTTGTGAGCGGCGGCCCGGCCGGCGCTGCGGCGGCCTACGGCGTCGCGAAAGGTGCCGGGGCTGTCGCGTCCAGGATTGCGGACCGGCAGGCCCTGGCGAGGGCTGCAGAGGCCGCGGCGGGCGCCCCTGCCGCTGCCGCGCCGGTGCGGCCTCGTCCCACTCCTCCCAAGCTGCCGCCGATCGCGGGGCCGCTCGGTCCGCTCCTCGGTCTGGTCGGGGCGAACTAATCCGGTTTCCAATGGCCGTACAGGATGCGAAATCGGAATTGCGGCCAGAAAATCGTAACTGCGAGCAGGAGCACAATCAGAAATGATGAGGCTGATTCCGTGCGCTTGAACTCTCGGAATAGATAGACGGTCGTGAACACGACGAGCGCCAGCACTGCGGCAAAGAGTAAGTCCGTGGCGGGGTGCCCACGGAAGGTTCGCCGAATCAGCGGATGGAACGCGAGGAGCGCCAGTATCACGGCGAGCCACAGGCTGAACAGCGAGTCGGTGTTCCAATAGTCGACGGCGGCGTATCCGATGGAGCCAACGACGAGGGCCAAGAGCATGCCCTCTAACGCGCGGACGGCGACGAGGCGGCTCTCGGTGGGATGGTTCTCGATCCGGTCCATGCCGGGCGATCATGCCTCAGTGCACCGGGGCCTGTCGATGCGGTTGCCCTTCTTGGCAGACCTCGCCGCGCTCGCGGCTCTGTCGTTCCTCGCCTCGCACAACCCTCTCCCGAGCATCCGACGCCGCCCTCACTCGGCGATCGTCGGCGGGTTTCCCGATGAGAGCACGAAGGTGACGCCGATCTCCTTCGCCCGCCGCCATACGACGCGACACTGGTGGGGCTCTCCAGAATCGAGGCTGAGCATGAACTGATCCGGGATGCCGACCGGCGACGCGATTTTCAGGCGCGCCCCGGTTTCCGAGAGGTCTCTGACCATGCAGTCGATCGTTGACGCGCCACCGTTAAAGACGATGTGCGCGCCTTTCAGGGTACGGTGACGCTGCGCTCGCCGGTGCTCCTCCATCCTTTTACTCGGCGATGATCGGCGGCAGCTCCGGCGGTTCTCCCGGTAAGCATAGGCACCCCTCAGCCGTGAACACGACGCCCGCGGCCTCGAATGCCCGCCGGATCGCAATCTTGTTGTTGGTGTGAGGCTCGCGCGCGCCACGCTCAAAATCAGTAATCGTCCTTTCGGCCAGGCCCGCCCGCGTCGCCAAATCCTCGCGTCGCCATTCGAGCCCGGCCCTGGCCGCCCTGCATTGTGCCCTCGTCAACATTCACTCGCTCCCGAAAACTGCACCCACGCTGACGATATTGCCGATATCGTGTTGACACTAATTGCCTGCGCATATAAGCACGGCAGCGGCAACTTCGGTAGCGCAAATGTCTTCCCTCCACTCCTTCACCCTCCTCGCCATCGAAATCCCCGGTCTCCGGAGCCGCATCGCTCGCCTTGAGCGGATGGCCGCTGGCCGGACCCTCAACGCAGACCAGGTCGCCTTCATTGCCGGCCTCAAGGCGCAGCTCGCCTCCCTCACTGGGGAGGCCTGAGCCATGTCCCTCCGCTCTTTCACCCTCCTCGCTCACACGGTCCGTGCCGAGAACCGCCCGGCCGCTCTCGTGGTCGCCGGCCGCTTCGTCCGCTCGGCGATCATGCGCGAGGCCGTCAGGCTCGCCCGGCAGCTCGCGCTTCGCTCCGGGCTGTCCTGGCGCCGTCGAATGGCGATTGGTCTGAGGACTGCATGGGGCCGGGCCAAGCAGGAACGCACTGACCAGGCCCGCACTGCCGCCGCCCTGAGCCGCCCGACTACTCCTGCGCAAACGCCTCGGTCTCGCCTCGCGCCGAGCCTGGATCGGGCCCGCGTCTTCATCAGCGGCTCCCGCTTCCACTCTCACGGCTGGTGAGGTCCATGTCCTGCCTCTGCCCCCGCCCTCTCGCCCCGGCCGAAGCCTCCGGGATGATCGCCGAGCTGGCGGCGCTCCTCGAAAAGGCATGGCGTCTCGACGGCCGCATCCGCGAGCGCGCCCCGGCAGGCCTTCTCGGAACCGTCGCCCCGGCCCTTAACGGCGCCGAGATCGACTTCCGCAGCATCGAACGGCTCAGGGCGATGTCGGCGGATCTCCGCCCGCCTGACGGGCTGACCTTCACCGCGTAGCGTACCCGCGCTGCTGAGCGGCCTCCCCTCCTCACCGATCACCCTCACGGAGACAGCACCATGTCGTCGAATGCTCTCGCACGCCTGCAGTCCAGGCGAACCCTTCTCACTGCGGCGCTGGCCGGCACCGCCGCCGGGAGTGTCGCCCTTGGCGGACAGGTTGCTCCTGCCGCTCCTCCGCAACCCGATCCGATTTTCGCGGCTATCGAGAAGGCGCGGACGTCCTACGCCGCATATAGCGAGGCCATTGCAGCCGAAGACAGAGCCATAACGAACCCGGACGTTTCCGACGTCGCATGCGACGAGGCAAGGCGCTTTGTCTGTGTGGCGGATGACGAATGGCGCGATGCATCGGACGCGCTTTACGGCACTCCGCCAGCCACCCCCGCGGGTCTCGTGGCCATGCTCGAAGCGTGGTGGGTCGAAAGCGAGACCGACTATGGCCTTCGCGAACCGGACCTGGAAGGCGATCGCGATAAGCGCACGCTCCGCAACCTGATCGACAGCGCGCAGACGTTCGGGACCTCGCTCTCCTGAATCTCCGGGTGTCCTAGCCGGGCGCCCATTCCCCCGCACGCTCTAACGCAACGGAGACATCGCCATGTCCACGAACGATCCCGCACGCCGGCATTCCCGCCGGGCCTTCCTGTCCAGCACGGCCGCCGTGGCCGCGGTCGGTCCAAGCGCCAACTTGGCGTCTGCATCCGCGGCTGAGCCCGATCCTGTCTTCGCCCTTATCGAAGCCGAGGGTCGAGCCTTCGACCTTTGGGGCGACGCTATCTCGACTTTCAGTCGAGCCGAGAGCGCCCTTTGGGAGAGCGAGTGGCGTCGGGGGCCTCGCGTCCTGGTCGGATATTTCACGCCCATGGTGCGGGGCCGCGAGTATGAGCCGATCCCACTTGGCGAACAGGTGGCCGAGCCCGTCTATCTGCGCGATCACGACGCGATCGACCGGGACTGCGACAGCGATCGCAAGGCGCCCGGTGCCGATCCCGCGAAGGTCGAGGCCCGCCGCGCCCGACTGCATCGCGAACTGGACGAGGATGCCGCGCAGATCGCCTCTGCGCCGGAGGTCATCAGGGAGGCTGAAACCGAACAAGCGAGGGACGAGGCCTTTGAACGTTGGGCAGAGGTCCGAGACGCGCTGCTCGCCGTGCCGCCGACGACACCATCCGGGCTGCTGGCGCTGGCCGTCCTTACTGAGGATCGGACCCATGACGGGATGGACGAGGACAAGTTTCTCGCCGGCCTAATCGCTGCCGTCCGGTCCCTCGTGGCCGGGAGGGCCTGAACCATGCCGAACCCATCCCGTCGCGGCCTCCTGGCCGGTATCGCTGCAGCCTCGGTTTCGACTGTCCCTACAATCGTCTCGGCCGCCACGAACGCCGACGCGGCCCTGATCGCGAATTGCGAGGAGACGATCCGGCTGCATGGGCAGGTCAACGCTTTATGCCAGCGCGCGAGGCTATTGCGGGAGCAGAACCCGACGCCGCCGCCGCCCGAGGCCCTGTTCCGGCGCAATTCCGATGGCTCTCTATTCTGGGGGTTCGTCGGGCTGATGCGTGAGGAAGACGGGCGCTACTGGTACGGGGATTGGTCGAGCATCCGGCGCCTGCAGACCGAGCGGTTCACCAACAACATGGTGACGTTCAAGGGCGACGAGGCCATTCAATATGAGGTCCGGGACGACGCCGCTCATGATCGCTCGGACGAGATCGTCGCCGCGTTCGATCAATGGGAAGCCGACATCGAAGCCGCCGCGGTAGCTTGCGGCGCCGCGGCCCTAGAGGCCGAAGCCGATCGCCTCAGTGATGCGCAGCGAGAAAAGTCGGCCGCCATCCGGAGCGCCGCCGCAACGACGATCGCGGGCTTGACCGCCAAGGCCCGATACGTCCTCGCCACGACGGGGCCGGTCGATACATGGCATGCCGATGGAGTGCCGACCGCCATGGAAGGCCTCATGCGCGATCTCCTCGCGATCGGCGAGGCGGCCTGATATGGGCGCCCTCGTCATCCAGGGCGTTCCGCCCGAACTCCTGAAACGGGAGGCGATCGAGGCGCATGTTGAGCGGCTGATCGCGCTTCTCGACATGCTGGACGGTGACACGGACCTTGAGCCCGATAGCGATGCGGAGCCGGCCGGCGACGAGGACGAGCCCTCGCTCGGGTGGCAGAACGGCCCGGGCTTCCGGGCCAGCGAGGGCCTTGATGATCGCGAGCAGGATGTCGGGGACGAGTGCGAGCCCGACGCCGACCGGGAGAACTGGCGGCAGCCGGCAGGTCTGAGTAACCCCGTTACCAGACGTTAACCGTAGAGAACGCCCGGGCGAACCCGATGTCAGTCAAGCGGGTTGCCGGGCCTGTCAGAGCAATTGAGACGTCCGGATGATGCAAATTGATGACGAAGTGTACATGGCTGCCGTCATCGTTGGAGCGATCGCCGTGGCGTGGTTCCTCATCGCGGCGGTCGATAGCGCATTAGGCTGATCGTCATGGCCGACGTCGGCTCGGCCGGCAGCGTCGCCCAATGCGTCAGCTCCAGGCCGATCGGACCGTTCATTGCGGCGCCCATCTGGGCCGGTCTGCGGATGCTCGGCCTCTTGCGGAGCCGCGTGAATCGGCTGCTGGCTTTCGTCTTCGGGCGTAAGATGCAGCTCCGTCGTGCCTTCCGGCAGAGTAGCCAGCTTGTTTGGTGCGGCCCTGCTCCGGTGACTAAAGCCGTCGAGCGCGTCTCCCCTTTGGACGCTCGACAGATCAGAGCGTGTAGCTTAAACGGCGCCCCTTCTGGCGGGATACGCCATCGTGAGCTCCCTGCGCCGGTGCCGCCAAGGCCAAGTCCGTTCTCACCCGAGTGGGTGGCAAGTTCGCTTCCGGACATTCTAAGTGCGAGGATGGTGGTGAAAGGCTGCAATAGGCCGATTAGGGATGCCACATGAGATCAGAAGACGTCACCGCAGTTGGCTCATCGGGTGTGGGCCAGGGGGTGCGTCCGGTCCAAACGGCCGACTCGTCACCCGTCTCTTTAGTGTTTCGCGACCTCGCCGACGGGGTCCGCCACTGGCGCATTTGGGGGATGCTGGCACTCAATGACGTCCGGGTGCGTTATCGGCGCTCGAAGCTTGGGCAGTTTTGGTTGACCTTGTCGATGGCGGTCACAATTCTGGCTCTCGGATTTGTATACTCGGATATATTTCAGATCCCGATCCAAACTTATCTGCCGTTGATTGCCGTCGGTCTGATCGTCTGGGCGCTTATTGCAGGGCTCCTCAATGAGAGCGCGGCCGTTTTCATCGACTCGGAAGGGTATATCCGTAGCGCCGCACTGCCGCGATCCGTTTTCATATTTCGGATGCTCCTGCGAAACTTGATCGCATTCGCTCACAACCTAGTGCTTGTGCCGGTCGTCTGGGTTGTCTTCGGGACGCCACTCGCGTGGAATAGCCTGCTGTTCATACCCGCGCTGGTCCTAACCCTTCTTGCCGGATTGTGGATCGCGATGGTGGTCGGCACGCTCTCGGCGCGTTTCCGAGACCTTCCGCCGATCGTCGCCGCATTCACGCAGATTGCCTTCTTCGTATCGCCAATCCTCTGGACCGAAAACGCACTCCGGGGCCGCATGCAGGCACTGCAGGATTGGAACCCCTTCGCGGCTTTCGTGCTCATTCTTCGGGAGCCGCTGCTCGGGCTTCCGCCGACCCCAGCCGCCTGGTATCTGGCCGTCGCTCTCAATCTGTTCGGAGGCGGCGTCGCGATCGTGTTCTTCGCACGGTTCAGAGCGCGCGTTGCGTATTATCTTTGAGGTAGTATGGCATCGATCAGCTTGCAGAATGTATCGCTCAGTTATCCTATCTACGAGGGCAGCTCGCGGTCTCTGAAGAACTCAGTCCTTAGAACAGTAGGCGGACAGCTATCGCGGACGAGCGGCCGCATCGATGTCCACGCGCTGCAGGACGTCTCGCTCGACCTCGCCGACGGTGACCGGCTAGCACTTGTCGGGCGCAACGGCGCTGGTAAGTCGACGCTACTCAAGGTGCTGGGCGGGATCTACGAGCCGCCAGCCGGCAGGGTCGTGATCGAAGGCCGCGTGTCGTCGCTGACCGACGTCAACATGGGTATGGACATGGACGCGACCGGTCGCGACAACATCGTCGCCCGGTGCATCTTTCTAGGCATGACGTTCGCGGAGGCGCGTGGCAAGCTCGCGGAGATCGAGGAGTTTACCGAACTAGGGGCCTTCCTCGACATGCCTGCCCGTACGTACTCGGCCGGGATGCAAGTCCGGCTCGGTTTCGCGGCTTCCACCGCAAGCCGCCCTGACATTTTAATCATGGACGAGATGGTTGGGGCGGGCGATGCCGCCTTCGCGGAACGGGCACAGCAGCGCATCACGCAGTTCGTCGAGCGGGCGAGCATTCTCGTGTTCGCCTCCCACAACAACGACATTCTAGCCCAGTTCTGCAACCGAGCGGTGTTGCTCGAGTCGGGTCGAATTGTCCTATCCGGATCGGTGGAGGCAGTCGTCGGCGCCTATCACGACGGTATTTCCTGACCTCGAGGGCGGAGCAGTTTGAGGTTGGGATGAGTTAAGGCCGGACTCCTGCGCCAGCCACGACGCGCGATCTGGGACGAGGCACGACGCGACCTGTTCGCTTACATCTAAGGTAACTACATAGCGCATCCACACGGCTCGGGTATGTCACGCCCGAGAGGGCAGTGCGGAAAGCGGGCTAACACGCGCCGGTCCGCCTGACGAGGATCGGAGGACTATCCGGGCCCTCGCTGTCGGCGGTCAGACCGGCGCCTTCGACTTTTGACGATGATCTCAATGCGCACCGCGACATTCCTGTGGTCGACGCCCCATTGGCCAACGATCTCTCAGCCGTCTCTCTGAATTGCGATAACGCACCGGGCTCTGGAGGACCGGCTCGAGAAGCGTCTGAGCGTCATCGAGAGCTGGCGAAAACACCACAACACCGTCCGACCCTACTCGTCGCTCGGCTATGTGCCGCCGGCTCCCGAGGTCGTCCTTGGGCGGCTGCGCAACCGCGACCAGCTCCGCCGCCTACCCCCAACCGTCGCGCCCAGGCCGACAATGCACTAAAGTTCAACCCGGACCACCACATGGGGGCTGGCCAAGCGATCTGCGCACTTCACGGCGGGAGAGCCCGCAGCTGATAATCGCTGGCTAAATAGAACCATTCAAAACGTTCGACGTCGAACACCGCTCTGCTCAAAGGTACACATTGCGCAATCAGACAAGTAGCTTGCTGGAATCTATTCCAGAACCGGACCTGAAGGCTCTAATGCCTTTTTTGGAGGAGAGAAAACTGCCGCGCGGCTTTGCGCTCCAGCTTCCGGGCGATCCAGTCAAGCGGGTCTACTTTCTGCGCCGGGGCTTCGCGTCAATCCTCATCGAAATCGGCACACGAACGATGGAAGTCGGTCTTGTCGGGCGTGAGGGGATGCTTGGCCTTCCGGCCGCCCTGGGCTCGGAGATCGCCCCCTACCGCGCCGTCGTGCGCGAGGATGTTCATGCATACCAGGTCTCCGTCGAGCGTTTCAAGGAGCTGATCAGCACGCACCCATCGCTCGGCGCCGTCATGCTGCGCTACCTGCAGGCAGGGGTGGCGCAGATCACCCATACGGCCTTTGCCAACGCGCATCTCACGATCGCGCAACGGTTGGCCCGCTGGCTCCTTATGGCCCACGACAGAGTGGACGACGATACCATCCGGGTCACCCACGCGGTCCTCTCGGATGCGCTCGGCGTGCAGAGGCCCGGAGTGACGCTCGCCCTGCACGAGCTAGAAGGCGACCGCTCAATCCGCTCCGTACACCGCGCGGTTATCATCCTGGACCGCGACAGCCTGATCGCAAGAACGTTCGGCTCCTATGGCCCGGCTGAGGCGGCTTATCGCCAGCTGCTCGGCCCACGGGCTTGAAAGCTCCCCGCACTAGGGACATCAGCAACCTTCGCCGCTCTTGACGTGGATAATCTGCATGCCGGGGACGGGACTCACGAGGCCAGGTCGGGCGTTTCCGTGGCGTCGCGACAGCCAGGACAGGTCCAGAAGATCAGAGCAAACGTACGACTTCAAACAACCGGTAGCCTGCGTGGACTAATCGGACTGCCCCTGAATGGCTGCTTTCGAACAATTGGGAAGAGTCGCCGCATTCCCTAGGCAAAAGCGTTTACATCTCTTCAGTACACAGCTAGATGATCTCCCCTAAGAGGACCGAGCCGACCGACTGCGTCCAGCAGCGGCTCGCGCGCGAAAGCTAGCGTATCGCGGCAAGGAATCCTGGGATGGGAACCGTGGCGTTGGTCATCATCACGATGACCAGACCGGCAGAGCTAGCGCGTCTACTCGTCGCAATTGGAGAGCAGGAGCGTCGGCCGGATTGCCTAATAGTCGTGGAGAACGGTCGAGACGCCGCAACGGCGGAGGTGCTCCGCGCCCACCCCATGGTTCAGCACCTCAGCAACGTCGGCAACCTCGGAGGTGCCGGTGGGTTTGCATACGGGATCCTGGCGGCACTAGCTCAGGGCGCCTCCAGCGTCTGGGTCATGGACGACGACGGCCTTCCTGAGGACAATCGATGTTTAGCCGAACTCGTGGCCCGCGCAGAGAAGACATCAGCCGACATCGTCTCTCCACTGATCGTTGACATCAACGACAGCAGCAAGCTTTCATTCCCTTATTATCTCGGTTTCAAGCGGCTGCGCTGCCGCAGATTGGTCCGGGCGATGCCCGAGATTCACGGCTTTGCGCATCTGTTCAACGGTGCTCTGCTCAGCGCAGATGCATGCCGCCGGTTCGGCGTTCCAGATTTCCGGCTTTTCATTCGGGGGGATGAAGTCGATTTCTTGAACCGTGTGCGCCGCGGAGGCGGCCAGATTCTCACCCTAACAAACGTCGGGTTCCGCCATCCTTCAGGCTCGTCGGAGACTGAACCGATACTCGGCGGATATTTGAACGCCGTGTTACCAAAGGGTGACTTGAAGCAGTTCTATTTCTTTCGAAACCGTGGCTATATAGTCAGAGAGCACCGGCTTGTTCTTCAGTTTTGCTCTGATTTGGTGCGGTATCCCGCTTACTTTCTCTTGAAGAAGCGCGGAGATTGGCGGGGCTTGTTGCGCTGGATCCGACTTACGGTACGGGGCTTCCGTGGAGACTTCACTCCTTTCGATCCGATCGCGGACTCCACCACTAGCATGGACCGCAGGACTGAACCTTTGTCTTCCATTCCCTAGCACGTGAGTTTTGATGCGGATTTTACTGTACAATTTCGAGCAGCCAGATGGAGCGAAGACGATCGGCGGAGGCGTTACGGTCTACTCGCGCAACCTGCTGGATGGCCTCTCGCGGGCCGGGCACGAGCTGATCTTCCTGAGTTCCGGCGAGCAATACGACTTCTTCAATCGCACTCCAAGACTTCGCTCGTTCAAACGTGGGACCCAACGTGCCGTGATAGTGAATTCTCCGGTTTTTGCGCCGGCCCATTCGAGTTTCCATGACCTTGAAACGTATCTCAGTTCTCCGACTCTCGACCCCGTTCCGAGTCAGATCAGAGAGCGTTACGGAGATATCGACGTATTCCACTTTCAAAACATTGAGGGACTGACAGCAGGATTCTTCGCGGCACTACGAGAGACATTCCCACGGGCTCAGTTGCTCTTGTCTGCCCACAACTATCACGTGGTATGTCCGCAGGTTAATCTCTGGTTTTCTGAGACGCGCCACTGTGTCGACTATGAAGACGGGCGCGCCTGCAGCCAATGCGTCCAAGGCGCCGGTCGACCGCGGTTGGAACTCAACATTCGTCGCATGGAAAAGATTTTAGCGTGTATCGGCGTTCAGAAACGGCCAATTCTGGCTTCCCTGATTAGGCAAGGGCTGCGGGCACCACTACGAGCAGCACGTCGTACACGGGCGCTACTGGCTCGGTTGCACTCAACGACGGAGCCGGCGCCGGCCGAGATGATCTTAGCCGTTCGGCCGGTCGACGCGCTTCCCTTCGCACGTTATCGGGCGCGGAACATTCATCTCTGCACAACTGTGTTCGATCGGATCGTTGCGGTCTCACGCCGGACCCGCGACGTATTAATCGAAAGAGGCGTCCCAGCGAACAAGATTTCAGTTTCCTATATCGGGACCGCTCACAAGGACCGCTTCACCGACCTTAGCCGGAGGATGGCTACAGAAGACGGTCTCCATCTTGCTTACCTCGGATATATGCGGCGTGACAAGGGATTCTACTTCTTTCTTGCATGTCTCCAACACATGCCGCGTGAGTTGGCAAGCGCCATGGCAATCACGATCGCTGCACGCGTTACGGATGACAAAGCGCTGGCGCAGATGAGGGCGATCGCGCCGTCCTTTAAGAGCTTCACGCTCTACGACGGCTACACTCACCATACGCTCGATAGCGTGCTGGAGGGCGTTAATCTTGGGATAGTGCCCGTCCTTTGGGAAGACAACCTTCCACAGGTTGCGATTGAGATGGTCTGCCGTGGGATCCCGCTGCTCACGTCCGATCGGGGAGGTGCGCAGGAAATTGGATCTAACAAGTCTTTCGTCTTCGCCGCCGGGTCGCAGACGAGCTTTTACGATCGGTTGGCCTCGATCGCGGGTGGACGCACGCCACTGGAGCGGTTCTGGATTCAGAACCCGAAGATCGTTTCAAATGAAGAGCATGTTGATGAGATCATGTCCCTTTATGCGCTCGGCACCCCTTTCGGGGGCAAGCGCTTGAACTAGCGACCGGTGGGGCCGATTACTTCTTCCGTCGGGACTGATAGTTCGCTCTTAATAGGTCGGGAGCGGCGATTGTCGGTCGGCTCTATATCGTACAGGCCGCTACGTAATCCACAGGCACCGGGCTGCCTGGCCCGTCCCATTACGCCGCCGTGCTTCAGCGCCGGGATGAGATCCACCGTGGCGGGCCTAGTCATTCGATCGTCATCGACCCGCAGGGTTCGTAGTAGCGCTTCCAAGTTCCTTCTGAGTGCCCGCCGTGCATGCCGTTGCGCGCTCCGGCGGGACGGCGCAAGGCTGTACGATGTTCGTGGTGATCTCAATCGGCCAGATTGGTGCGACTACCGCCACGATGAAGACCGTGGCCGACGTCGACCTCTACGTTGCCCAGCTCAGGGCAAAAGGGCACCGGGAGATCATGGTAGCCAAAGGTCCTGCGGTGCCGGAGCTCTACGACACGTGGCGCGACTCTCGGCCAGAGCCGCGGGCGAAGGGCATCTAAGGGCGTCATGCGAGACAGGAGGGCCGCCCGTCCTGATCATTACCGAGTATCGGTTCACGAGCCAGGCGGCACACTCCTGGCGACAAAGCCGCGAGCGGCATTTTACTATGTTTTAAGCAATCACTTCCCAGCCCCCTGTTCCGGGCTAGCATCGCCTTGGCTGTCACTGGTCACCTGAACCGCCCAGCTCTCGTGCTGGTGATAGCCGGGGCCCTGGTTCGTGTTAGTGAGCCAGGGCCCTCCCATCCTAGGCGATGGCGCTTGAGCGCAGTGAATTTGCAGACGCTGCTAGAGAGACCGTTCCAGAGCGCTCGCGGTCCACTCCTTACCCAACGGATCGATGATCCGGACCTCCTTGAAGCCGCGATCGGTCAACTCGTCCGCCTTGACGAGAGCCTGATATGCCGACCCGCAGGCGAAGCTGGCAGGCCCTGTTCTGCCGATTGCCTTCACAACGTACACGGCGCCCGCTCCTCCCCTTATAGGACAGAGCGCGGAACCTCAGTGGGTTACCGACGACTCAGGCCAGTGCCGGCTGTGTAGTACGTGTCGCTTCGATCACCTTCCCCTCGTCCTCATCAAACGTGACGGACAGGAGGTCGCAGGTCGCCTCGTCGGAGGCGTCGGCCGCGAGAGCTTCGTCGAGTGCGGCGAGGAAGGCGGCGTTCGGGGCTGGGCCGGGCGTCATCGGATGCCGAACCAGCGCTTGAGGCGCTCGACGTGCTCGGCGGGCGGAGTGCCCAGCTCCGGCTTACGAGCCGTGCCGACGTTCACGGCATCGTAGAACCACGCGATGGCATCCCGGTAAGTCAGGTCGAGAGCGGCCGTGGCCGGGCCTACATCGCCGATCTCGGCCCAGGCGGCCTTCAGCGCCTCGACCTGACTTGCGAACACGGTCGGATTAGGGGCACCGGACGCCGCGTGCAGGAGAGCGATGATCTTCTGCTTCTGCAGAGCGCCGTTCTGCTCATCCTCTGCGGCACGGTCGGGGTCGAATCTCATTCGTCGTCCGTCAGCCGCTTGAGAGCGTCGACCACCGTCTCGGCCAAATCGGCGAGGGCCGACACGGGGAGCGGGATATCGAGGCGCTGGCCCTGCACCGTCTCGATCTGCAAGACCATGATCAACTCTCTGAGCACGAGTTTGACCGTCTCGCCGCACATCGGAAGCAGGAAAGGACCTGGCCCGGGGAACGAGACTTCGGCCGGGTTGTCGTTCAACGCTTGGCTCGCGTCTGCACTCGGTTTCAGCAGCCCAAGGCTCTTGAGCGCCGCGGTGATTTCGGCTTCGTGATCGGGGCGGGATCTCATCTGGGTTGCCGATTAAAAGTGCGGCCGCGATCCTCTTCGCGCTCGCAGCAGGAGTCGAGTCGGCTATTCGAAGGGAGCTGACCCTACCTTAACCTACGCCCGCCATCCTCTATGGATGGCGACGCCACCCGACAAGCCGAAGCAGCGCCTGCGCGCAAGGCCCGCCACCGACACGGTCCTTCGCGGGCCGGACACGCGTCCGACACGCCAGGCACCGATCTTCCGCGACCCGATGCCGGAGCGGATCGAGCCGTGCCTTGCGACGCTCGCCACGAAACCGCCGACGGGCCCGCATTGGGCATTCGAGGTGAAGTGGGACGGCTACCGGCTGCACGTTCATGTCGAGCCGTCCGGCGTCCGCGTGATCACCCGTGGAGGCCACGACTGGACGCATCGCTTCCCGGCCATCGCCGCAGCTGCCGCTGAACTCGGGGCAGGGACGGCGATCCTGGACGGGGAGGCCGTCGTTCTCGACGAGCATGGTCGGTCCGACTACCCGGCACTGCTGCAGGCCCTGGGCGGCCGCGGGGGCAAGCGCGTCGCCCCGGAGGTGATGTTCTACGCCTTTGACCTCCCCTATCTCGACGGGATCGATCTTCGGGCCGGGACGCTCGACCAGCGCCGGGCCGTGCTCGAGCAGCTGCTGGCCGGCTCCGACCAGGCCGGCTGGATCCAGCTTTCCGAAGAGGTGCACAGCGACGGCGCGGCGCTGTTCCGGCATGCCTGCGAGCACGGGCTTGAAGGCATCATCGCAAAGGACCGTCGGAAGCCGTACCGCTCGGGTCGCGGCCTCGACTGGCTCAAGATCAAGTGCGTCGAGAGCGAGCGCCTCGTGATCGTCGGCTATGAGCCGTCATCCGTCGCCCGGGGCGGGCTCGGCCGGCTCCTCGTTGCGTGCCGCGAAGGTGACGGTCTCGCCTATGTCGGCGGGGTCGGGACCGGGTTCACGGAGACCTCGGCCCGGGCGCTCCGGCGCCAGCTCGACGGGATGGCGCGCGAGACCTCGCCCATCAAGCTCCGGCGCAAGGGCGTGGTCTGGACGGAGCCGACGCTCGTCGCCGAGGTCGAGTTCCGGGGCTGGACAGGAGACGGCAAGCTCCGGCATGCGTCCTACAAGGGGCTGGGCGAGGATGAGGCCGATGTCTTCCGACGCTGACGAAGTTCCCGTCACCGACGATCCGCTCGAAATCTGTCGCGCCAGCTACAAGAACGCCTGGGTGGCGTTGCGGATGATCCGCGACGCGGTCGAAACGCTCGGCCCCCCCCCGGCGCGCTGATGTCGGAAGAGGCCGTGCTGAGGTTCCACGGACCAGAGCCCGTGCACGAGGCTCAGGCGATCTGCGATGCGCTTACGAAGCTGCTCAGCCGATAGGCGCCAGAGGTCGCGCGGGTCGGCCGCCCGTTCCTCGACGTCGCGGCATCCATCCCTTCAGCGAGAGCCCTCGTTTAGTCGAGCATCTTGTGATGAAGGGCTGACTACTGCCTCCGAGACTGTCCAGACTGAGGAGGAGTGCGCTCGAGACACGCCCGGAAGGCGCGTTGGGTTCCCGCTGAAGTGGTACGCACGATGCTTCCATCTGCCCCGATAGGAATGCCGAGCTCACCGGCACACTTCTGACATCGAGGCCCGCATTGCTGCGCTGTTGCAGGCGGTGCCACGCAGGCCATCAACGCAGCAGCGGAGAATGCAGTAATCCAGGTTTTCATTTAGTCCCTCCCGGCTTCATCAAAACTGAAGGAACCACGTCGCTAACCAAGAGTCGATACGGTTGCTTTGAGTTCTTGCCAGCCGCTGCCAGACGTGGCTTTAGGCCGGCGGCCTGGGATAGTTTCATGCGCACAATCGTCAAACGTGCCGGGTGTCTGACGGACGGCCATGCCCATTCCCCGACGTGCCAGCCTCCATGCTCCGGGCAGAACACGAAGGAGCAGCAGTCGGGAGCGCCGATCGCGCGCGCTCAGCCGTTCAACTCTTCCCGCATCTTCTGGCCACCGATGACGCTGCGGGCATATTGCTCCCAGCTGGAACGGGTCCAGAGGAGGTTCGCGGTGAGCGCCTTGGCGGTGTTCTCGAGCTCGTCGAGCGCCCTCAGGTTCTCGACGAACAGCGCCGAGAGGTTCGCCGAGACGTCGCCCGACTTCGTGGTCTCGATCGAGGTCTCGAGCGTCTCGCCCGTCCGCCTGACCTCCGGGAGAATGCTCTCCAGGGTTTCGTAGAGGCGCGTGCGCTCCCGCTCGGCCGTCTCGAGGTGGAGACGCTGCTGCTCGAGGAGCCGCACCATCATGGTCCAATCACGCCCGCGGCGCGCCAGGTCCTCGGCAACCGCCGCGAACCCGCCCGAAATCTGACGCGGGAGGCCGGATGTCTGATGAAGCTCGATCTCTTGATCCGGTGCAGCGAGTTCGGCGGCGACATCGCTGCCCAGTCCAGTCAATGGGATCGCGTCACCCGGAAGCGGGTCGTCAGAAAGCTGCTCCGCGCTGGCGGTATCGAGGATCATGCTGAGTGCTCAAATTCAAGATGACAAACCAGCTCTTCGATAACTGCGCGCCCCTAAGAGAGCCAATGCTGATCAGATGTGGGGTTAACCGAACGCAGCTGAACCTATCCGCATACGAGAGACTGGCGCCGTCGTTTCCGAATCTCGGCGAACCGCGCCCGCTCGACCGGCTGAGGCGCCCGCGATCGACCTCCGTCTGCAACAGCGCAGCCTCTTCCCGTGCGAGGGTGTTGCGCGTGGCGGATGCTGCGCTGCAGTTCGGAGGGCGCCCGCCCGCCCGGCCCGGCGAGGACCAGGACCATTGGAGCGCGAGCGCCGCGCTCATTATCGTCCATCCATGGTCACGCTCGGTCGCCCGTACTCACCTACCACGTCACAACCAACCGGATCACGCCCGAGGTGTCCATCGGTCGGCCGGGACGGCGGTCAAATCGAAGGAGAGCAGCAGCCCCATTTCGATGTCCTTTCACAAAGAAGTGTTGTTAACAGATTGTAACTCTGTCTCTGAAGACCTTCCGGCGTAAGGTGAGCCTAAGGGGCGCTTCCTAGATGCAGGCACGCGATGAACAGGAATATTATTCTAGGCGGCTTGGCCGCCTTGACGATGGGCGGTGCGCTCGTGACTTCTTCGGCTCCGGCTGAGGCGCATTGGTATGGCGGTTATGGCGGTTATGGGTATGGCGGGTATCACCGAACCTATTACAGTAGTTACCCTCAGTATTACCGTCATCACTACAAGAGGCCCTTCGTCTACCGCTCCGGCTTCTACGGTGGCGGCTGGCGCCGCGGGTATGGTTGGGGCGGCGGCCGGGGCTACGGCTGGCGTCGGCACTGGTAAGCTGGGCTCGTTGGCCCGGGCCTTCGCCTGCGACTTAACCCGGTAGGCTTAGCTCCAAGCGATCAGGGACGAGCGCCTAAACTCTTCAATGGTCTTGGGCGGCATAGCCCCTCCCAAGACTCTTGAGTGTATGACCTGTCGAGGCTTGGCAGGGTAGGAGTTGCAGCCAGGGTGTCATCAGATCCAGGCAGCTCCATGACGTGCGACAGTGAGTTCGACGGACACGTCCCAGGCCAAGACCCAGCGCGCGTCCCGTCAACCGTCCACCACTCCCCGACGTGCCAGCCGCCGTGCTCCCGGCAGAAACGAGGTAGGTGCCTTGCGCAGTTCGCATCGGGTCGAAGGCGCGAGCGCAACCGGGTTGACCACGAGCATACGTTAGGCGACCACGACGGACGTGATCGCGACAGGGTGACTGATGCCAAAAGGCCAGCCCCGGCCCTCGCATCAACGGAGGCTTGGATCACCCCTGGTCCAGCTCCGTCGAGCGGCTCCTCCGGCCGCGCAGGGCCAAGGAAACGGAGGGCGGAGCCATGTCTAATCCTTTGACGCTCAAGTTGGAGCAGTTCACCAGCTTCACGGAGGCTGAGCGGGGTCGTTTGGATGAGCTCGTCACGGGTCGCAGGCGGACCTATGGGCCCCGCGACGTGATCGTCGAGGATGGGTCCGAACTACAAGAGATCCGTCTCGTCATCTCGGGCCTCGCGGCGCGCAGCAAGGACCTGAGCGATGGCAGCCGGCAGATTATGGCCTTCCTCGTGCCCGGCGATCTCTGCGACATTGAAGGTTTCGTCCTAAGAGCGATGGACCACCGCATCACGGCCGTCAGTGAGACAACATGCGCCCTAATCCCCGCTGCCGAGATCGAGAGCCTTCTGATCGAGTTTTCGTCTCTGACAAGGGCCCTGTGGTGGAGCACGATGACCGACTCAGCCGTGCTTCGAGCACGGATCATCGATCACGGTCGTAGGGACGCTCGCGAGCGCATCGCCCATCTTTTCTATGAGATGCTGATCCGCTACCGCGTGGTCGGGCGGACGACGGATCACACGTTCCCGTTCCCGGTCACTCAGGAGGAACTTGCGGATGCAACGGGAATGACCCCTGTCCACCTGGGTCGGATCCTGGGTGAACTCCGGGATGAGGGGCTCCTCGAGTGGAGGAGAAGGGTCCTCACCGTCCACGATCCTGCGGGGCTGAAGCGCGTCGCCCGGTTCGAAGCCGACTACCTACACCTGGACCGGACGGAAGCCCGAGACGGAAACGTGGCAGAGCGAGCTGGAGACCTCATCTGATCAGTTTTGGTCGCCTCGCTCAGTTCGGTCTCCGGCTGGAAGGCGAAAGCCGCCACCGGCTCGCTCATCGCCTTCCCCTCATGCTGATCAGGAAAAGGCCGACGCCTGCACCGGCAACGGCGGCCAAAAACGCCCTCGTCCTCCAGTCAGGCATCGGCCGCGGCCCGCTCGCTTACCAGCGGCGCCGGCGGCAGTTCGCCGTATTCCTCCACATCTCGGCCCGTTCCTGCACGGCGGCACAGTGCTCCAGCCACGCCTGTCGGTTGCCCGGGTGCTTTGCGCAGAGGTCTCGATAGCAGGCCTCGACAGCCGCCTTTGGCCGCCTCGCGCGTCGCCTCCCGGCCACGGTGCTTCTGGTAATCGCCACCGTGGCCCGAACTCCACATGCTCCACGACCACGCACCGAAGAGTTCGACGTGTCCGTCAGACACGAGCATGGCGCGCCCGATCGGAGCAGACCCATCGTAGGCCGTGCCGTCGTTCGGATCGTTGGTGTGGCCGCCGATCGACGTGACGCGCCAGGTGATCGGGATCGTCATGGTGTGCGAGGCTATGACAGCGCTGCCGATTCCGGAACGCTACGCTGCGAACGAAGGTCGAAGGGCGGGACGATGATCATCCGTGAGGACGCCGATATCGCCATGGTTGTGAGCGAAACCGTCGCGGCGCTGGAAGAGAGTACCCGGCACATCGGCAAGGCGGATCGAGCGATGACGAGCGAGCAAATCGCGGTAGTCGAAACTGCGATGGACGAGCTTCGAAAGGCTCTCGAGAGCAAGGGCCGGTGACCAGCGACTAGGTTGGCCCTGGGTCCACGGCGAAGCGGAAAGAGCACACATTGGCTCCGCTCTCATCCGTTACCCATGTCGTCCATTCCGGGTGATCCCAGAACGCCTCTCCCAAATCGCGAATTGCCTCGCCTGATGAACGCACTGCCGCAGCCCGCGCGGCCTTGGGGCCTGCGAGTAGCGTTCCCTCGTGGTCTAGGTACTCGACCCCGTCACGATAATGGAAAAAGTAGCGAGGCAAGCGCGTGCTCCGTTCGAGGCGGGAGCTCGACAACTCTCAGCCGCCGGAGCCTAGGGCATGACCGACGATGAGTTTCGATGCCATAATCTACGATGCCGTTCTCCAATCTAAGTTGGGACAATAGCCATCCGTCTTAGACCGCCCCCTTTGGGGGCAGAAGACGAGCGTTCGGCGCCCTGGCGTGAGTCGCGTCTATTCACCCAAAGGCCATGCCGGTCATCCTGACCGAACCCGGCGAGGTGGACGCCTGGCTCCGGGCGCCATGGTCCGAGGCATGCGCACTTCAACGGCCGCTGTCGGCCGCCGTGCTCCGTATCGTGGCGAGGGGCGGGCGGCAGGACCCGCCGAAAGGCATTGCCGCGTGATCCGCGCAGCGGTCCTCGCGTTGGCCGTGTTGGCGGCGAAACCGCCCATGCCCGGGACCGAACACCAGCTCAACTCATGGGCGGCCTCATCATGCTGCTCGCCATCTCGGAGCGGTGCGAGATCACAGTCTCGGCCGACGATCGTCAGCGAGTCGCCGCGGCCGGCCAGCGGATCCAGGACCGTATCGGAATGAGCGATGACGAGGTGGATAACGTGGCTCAGGACATCGCTGGCGACGTAAGCCGGCTCGACTGCGGCGGTGCCGGTCAGACCTTCGCGGATGTGATGCGGGAGACGCTGGCCGAAGCTGAACGGGTGCAGTGATCGACCCACTCGGCTGTTCGCCACGGTCCGCATAGGGTGTATCCACCCCGGGCGAACAGGAAAGGGTCCGACAGCGATGGATTTTTCGGGCAAGCTCGTCATCGTCATGGGCGGAAGCCGCGGCATAGGGCGCTCGATCGCCCTTGGCTTCGCTCAGGCCGGAGCCTCCATCTCGATCTGTGCGCGCAGCCCCGGCCCGCTCGATGAGACCAGGCAGGAGCTCGGGGCATGCGGTGTTACTGCGCATGCGGCGTCCGTCGACCTTGCCGACGAGGCCGCGATTGCTGCCTACGTTCCGAGCGCGGCTGAGGCGCTCGGCGGCCTCGACGTCCTGGTCAACAACGCCTCTGGTTTCGGTCAAACTGACGACGAAGAGGGTTGGGCAGCCTCGCTATCAGTGGACGTCATGGCGGTCGTGCGCGGCAGCCGTGCTGCGACACCGCTTCTCGGCCCCGGATCGAGCATCATCAACATCTCGTCGATCTCGGCTCTCCGCGCGACGTCGCGCTCGGCTCCTTACGGCGCCGTCAAGGCTGCGGTCATGCACTACACGGCCAGCCAGGCGAAGATGCTGGCCGGCCGAGGCATCCGCGTGAATTGCGTGGCGCCGGGCTCGATCGAGTTCCCGGGCGGCAGCTGGGAAAGCCGGCGCACGACCAACCCGGCGCTCTATGAGAGCACGCTCGCGCAGATACCGTTCGGGCGCATGGGCCGACCTGAGGAGGTCGCGAACGTGGTGTTATTCCTCGCATCGCCGGCCGCCAGCTGGGTGACGGGCCAGAGCATCGTCGTCGACGGCGGCCAGTTGGTCGGGTCGTAACGATCGGAGCGTCACGAGGTGTCTAGACCACCGGCGTCACGGGCAACAGCTCGGCCGAAGGCGAGGATCAGCGCGCTGAGCCTGTAGCGGTCAGGAGCGAGTTCAACCTGCCTCGATCGAGGCGCCCGCGCTGGCCTTGGCCCTCTGCGGGCGCCGGGGCGGACGTGTTCTGCATCCGCAACAGGCGATCCAGCCCGCCTGGATCGAGGAAACCGGATGCGTTCCAGGCGGCGAGGACCGCCAGCATCCCGACAGTCCCACACGCAAGCGCTGCTCTGGTCCCGAGCCTAACGGCGCCGCGCCGGGACAGATCAGGCCTGAGTGCCCTGGCAGAAGAGAGCCACCCGGACGAATGCCGCTCTGGCTCTGCAGCCGGTTTCGATCCGGGCTTTCTTCGGGGCCGGGCCATGCTCATACGCTGAGGCCGAAGCCGTTAGCGCTGAGCTAACGAGCCTTCAGCTTTGGAAAGTAGCCGGGCTGAGGCGCTGACACATGACCAACGCTTGACTCGCCCGCGGTCACGAGAACAGAAAGGGAACGTTTGGGGGTAGGAGACAGGCATGCGGCATGCTGGAGCGGACGTGAGCGATGGTTAGTTTGCCCCGACGGCACATGGATCCGGCGGAAGCTCAGGCCTTTGTCCAGGTGCTCGAGCGGCACCGGAGCGAGCTGGTCCGGTACCACATGCAGCTCCCGCTCAAGTCGCCCGCCAGAGCAGCGATCAAGACGCTCATGGATCAGCAGGCGGAGATCGTCACCCTGATTACCGGAGACCGAGATCACTTCAGGCTCAAGCCGCACACGGACAGGCACTGACGCACAAGAGGCTCGGCCGGCGAAGTCGGCAGCTTCGCCGCGTTCCCCGGGGCGGCGGTACATCCGCGCTCGCCCCGGTTCGCACGGTCGGGCTGATATACTGGAGAGAGGGCGAATTCCTACTCGGCGGGCCTCGCCGTGACGAAGGTAGCGAGAGGGAGCACCGTGCGACCGGTGGAAACCGTCGTGTCGGGTATCCAATTCCATGCAGTCAGAATCGTGGGCGAACGACCGTCGAGGCCGTTCAGGACGCCGACGGCGCTGATCTCTATTCCGTAACCTCTCGGGTGCGGGCGCGAGCTTACGTTGACGGCAGCCCGCGCCTGATCGACCAGCGCATCCATAAGGTGGATCGGCGCGCTGCGGTCGAAGCCGAACGCTAGAAAAAAAGCGGCCTTAGGGCCGCCTTTCACGTGCGTCAGATCCAGAAGGTAAGCGTGGATCTTCTTAGGATCGATGCTTAGGGCGAAGCTCGACAGCGATGTCACTTGCTGCAGCAGACCGCCGGTCATGCAATCTCGAGATCGTCCGCGGTGAGAGACGCCAAGCCAGCCGGGTCCGTAAACTCGACATCGTAAGCAGCACCGTCCTCCCAAACAGTGACGACAGTGCCTGTCGCCCCCGCCGGTATGGCCAGGCCGTCGAACGTCGTAGCTGGTACTCTGAGAGCCACGACGCTGAGTTCCGCGAGGACCTTCCGCTCAGGGACAAGAACCGGTCGCGGCCGGTACACGTAGGTCAGTTCGGGCTCGAGCGGAGGGTATTTCAGCACGGCTGACATGCGGACCTCCTTCCGATTTAGGCGTGGTTCCGATTGCATTCGTGCAAATGGGACAGCGCGCCGGCTTCCAGAAATGGATATGTCGTCGCGATTAACGGGCTGTCAACGGAAGTTTGCAGGCGTGGTTCACGGCCGCGGGCGCGACAAAAGGGCAAATCGGCGCGAGGCGTCATGAAGTCGCTTCGAGCGCCGACGCGCGCAAACCCCCTCAACCTTGTCGTCGAGCCGCTCTCGCTCAATCTCCGGGGCGCTCGACGACAAAGCCCTCGAGGCGGGCTTTTTCGGTCGCTGGCGTAGGGTCGGCTGGCTCGACAACGCTCATGGTCCACTCGACATCGAGCCCGGCTGAATGGATCAGTCGGCTGATCTCAACCGCATGCGCTTCCGGCCGGTTGCCGGCGACCGCGATGGACACGATCGGCTTCAGCGAGTCCTCCGTGCCCGTCTCGAGACCAACCATCCTCACCTCTGAGACGACCCCCGCTTCGATCAGCGGCTGCAGAGCAGCACGCACGCTCGCGACGATCTCGGCCATTTCAGCGCTCCTTCTGCAGGAAGCTGCGCCCGACCAGCCACTCCGTGACGATCCGGCAGATCACTTCTGCTTCGCCCGCGCCTTCGCGACGGCGGCCGGTTCTGCCCCAAGTCCAGGAAGCGGTTCCACCCGGTGCAATTCCGACCTATCGTCGATGGTTTGCCATTCCAGATCGGACAAGAGTTCCGCTTGGATCGTCACGTTCTCAGAGAACCGATGAGCGTTCTCGCGCAGCAAATTCTGTGCTGCCTCAGCCGCAGCTTCGCGTCCCTTACAGCGGACCTCGACAGTGTCCATCTCCCGCATCTCACGGTCACTGACCTGGTGCCAGACACGCAGCACAGCGAACCAAATACCTGTCCCGGTTCGTCGCCGTGCCTTGATCTCCCGTATGCGATCAGCCTGTGTGGCAACCCCTTCCCAGAGTGGGCGGTGTTCAGCCTCTTGGGCCGCAGTTTCCCGCGCTTCGAAAATAAGGCCCTTAAGAGCAGTCTCAGATAAGGCTTCGAGCTCGATCACAATAGACCCAATCTTAGAACCTAACTCGCTGACAGCGGACCTCGCTTCGTATGTTAGCGGCGGACGCTTTGCCGAACTGCCCTTTACTGACAGCAGCTGCTCCGCCTGCGCTGATCCTGGCCAGAGGTCGGCAGTGATCCTGTCAAGGATCTCAGCAGTAACATTCCACTTATTTTGAGATTGCCACTGCTTCTTCTTGAAATCAGGTCGAAGGTCTACGACCTTGCCCTCGCTTGCCGGCTCCTTGCGTTCGCCAAAGGCATAACTCAGTGCAATTGCGGCTTGCCGGTGAAGGTCGTGGTCTATCTTCCCTGCTTGGTCGAAGCTCCAATAGGAGCCTTCAGCATCGAGGATCCTGACCGGCTTTCCGTTCACGTTCTCAACGACAAGTCCCACCATACGTTGACGAGTGCCGGCGTAGGCTGGGAGCGCATCGTTGCCATGGACAAGCCCGTCGCACACACGGCGAGGAACTTTCCTGAGAACCCCGTCCTCCTCAAGGAGGTACATCTTGTACGTTATCGGCAACGTCGGTCACCCGCGGAGGTCGGCACCCAATAACAAATAGCGCGTGGCCGCAGCGGTCGCTAGCGACTTTTCGATCTGATCGGTCGGACCACGTTGGGCTTCCGCCCTGCCCTCCAATCCCGGCCGCAGTTGCTCGGAGCACCCCGACGCGGCTGCCGAACGTCGGCTGCTAGGGCGCGCCAAGAGTGAGAGGGGCCGCGCATTTTAGCATTCCCCTAAGCCGGCCTGGGGCCAGGCTGATGACGATCGCAGTTTGCGTGGAGACCTACGCCGACCAGGAGTTCGCTCGAGTCGGGGGCACCGACCAAAACCCGCGAACTGCTTACCTCCCGCTTACCTGCAAAGAGGCAACAGGGACGAGCGCGAAGCTAAAGCGTTGAGATGTTTGGTGGAGCTGAGCGGGATCGAACCGCTGACCTCTGCAGTGCGATTGCAGCGCTCTCCCATCTGAGCTACAGCCCCGGTCAGGGGCGGCCTTGTAGGGCGGTCTGGCGAGGGCTGTCAACGTTCTCCCGCGCCACGTCCCGACGATCGCTCTTCACGGCAACGCGTCGCGAGAGCCGGTGCGTTCGGACCGCGGGCCGTAGCTCCTGAACAGCTCGACGACGCGCGCGATCTCCTCGTCGGGCAGGATCCGCGGCTCTCCGACCTGCAGCGCCGCCGCGTATTGCCGGCAGAGCGTCTCGAGTTCCACCGCGATCCACATGGCCTTGGCGAGTGTCGGGCCGGTCGCGATGGTGCCGTGGTTTGCCAGCAGGCAGCAGGTGCGGTCCTCGAGCGCGGCCAAAGCGGCCCGGGACAGGGCCTCGGTCCCGAAGGTGGCATAGGGCGCGCAGCGCACGCTCGGGCCTCCCGCGATCGCGACCATGTAATGCGCCGCCGGGATGTCGCGGCCGCAGATCGCGAAGGCCGTGGCGTGGGTCGGGTGGGCGTGGACCACCGCGCCGACCTCCGGCCGGGCCTGGAGGATGTCGCGGTGGAAGCGCCATTCCGATGACGGTTTCAGGTCACCGTCGCAGGTGCCGTCCGGGCGGAGCCGGACGACGTCTTCGGGCCGCATCTCGTCATAGGGCAGGCCGGAAGGCGTGATCAGCAAATCGGCGCCGAGCCGCACGGAGATGTTGCCGGAGGTGCCCTGGGTCAGGCCGAGCGCGTTCATGCTGCGGCAGGCCGCGACGATGTCGCGCCGGATCTCGAGCTCGTCCGCGGCTCGCATCGCAGCAGGTCCCAGGCTGGCCCTCCGCAATCGCGGAGCGGGCGAGCCGTAGCGGCCCCGTTCCGGCCTCGTCAACGCTCTCTGCCCGGCCACGGGCCGAGATGGCGCTTCAGGCCGGCCCGCCCTTGTGGCAGGATCGACGCTGCTGCAGCGCGGGGGAGGCACGGATGGGCGGATCGAAGCCGAACGGTCTCGTGGTCCGGATCGGCTGGGCCCTCCTGGCCATGGCGCCGGTCGCCGCTCCCCTGCCCGCTTCGGCACAGATCGCCGGCCCGTCCACGGACGCGGCGCTCGCCGCATCGCTCGATTCGGCGCGGGCCGCCTTCGACCGCCTGCCCGAGGCGGACCGGATCGCGATCCAGGACGCGCTCGTCTGGACGGGCGATTACAGCTCGGCGGCGGATGGCAGCTTCGGCCGGCGCAGCTTCGAGGCGATCCAGGCCTATCAGCGCCGCAACCGGCAGGCCCCGACCGGGATCCTCGATCCGGCCGGCATCTCGGCCCTGGTCGCGGCCGGCGCGCGCGTCCGCAACGCCGCGGGCTTCGCCGCGGTCCTGGACCCGCCGACCGGGATCCGGCTCGGCATCCCGCAGAAGCTGCTGCCGAAGCAGAGCGCCAACGGAGCCGGCGGGTCGCGCTTCCAATCCGCCGACGGCCGGGTCACCCTCGACACCCGCGCCCTCGATGGCGACGGGGACGCGTTGAGGGGGATCTACGAGCGCAATCTCGCGATCCAGAGCCCCGGCCGGACCGTCACCTACCGGCTGTTGCGGCCCGACTTCTTCGTGGTCAGCGGGGAGACCGCGAACGGCAAGTTCTTCAGCCGCTATGCCGTCGGGCCTGCCGGCATACGGGCCATGTCGATCGGCTACGACAAGGCGCTGGCCGCCGATATCGACCGGATCGTCGTCGCGGTGGCGAACAGTTTTACGCCCTTTCCGCCCGCAGCCGGGATCGCCTCCGGAGGTCCGGGTCCGGTCCGTCCGCCCCTGTCCCCGTCTCGCCGGAGCGATCCGGCCAGCGTGCAGACCGGCTTGGCCGTGACGCCGAACCGCGTCCTGACCGCCGCCGCAGGGCTCGCCTCCTGCCGCGAGCCGCAGGTCGATGGCGCCCCGGCCCGGCTGGTCACGGCGGATGCGGCGCTCGCGCTGTTGGAGACGACGCGCCCGCACCGCACGGTTCCGCTCGCGCTCGCGTCCGCCGCCCCGGAGGAGACCGCGCTCGTCCTGTTCCTGGCTCCCGGCGAGGGTGGCAAGGCGGTGGCCGCGCCGGCGCAGATGCTCGGGAATGGCCGACTGGTGGCGCCGTTGCAGCCCGGCGGCGCGGGGGCCGTGCTCCTCGACCGCGCGGGGGCGGTCCTCGGGATCGTCTCGCTGGCGGCAACCGGATCCCGCGCCGTGGCCGGACTCGTGCCTCCGGCGAGCCACGGCTATGCAGGCTCGGCCGAGATCGCCCGGTTCCTCGGGCCCGATGCGCCCGCCGCCGCGAAGGCAGGCGACGCGCCTCGGGGCGGTGCCGCCGCGGCCATCGCGCCAGCGCTCGCCAGCGTCTCCTGCGCGGGACGGGGACCATGATGATGCCTGCCGCTTCGCCTGGTTAGCGATGCCATCGGCCTTGCTCGACCCGGGAAGGTCTGCTCATCTCGCGCCATCTGGCACCCGGCTTGCTCTCGTTTAGGTCCGAGCCCGCCGGCGGCTCCGAGGCGTCGAGAGGGTGATGAGCACGGGCGCGTTTCAATCGTCGCTGCGGATCGAGCATCTCTCGAAGCATTACGGTGCCGTGGCCGCCTTGGACGATGTCAGCCTCACCGTCGAGGCGGGAGAATTCCTGACGCTTCTCGGCCCGTCGGGCTCCGGCAAGACCACCCTCCTCATGTCGACGGCCGGCTTCGTCGAACCCTCCGCCGGCACGATCCGGCTCGACGGCCAGCCGATCCTTCATCTGCCGCCCGAGCGACGGCATTTCGGCATGGTGTTCCAGGGCTACGCGCTGTTCCCGCACCTCACGGTCGCCCGCAACGTCGCCTTCCCGCTCGAAGTGCGGGGCCGGGATCAGGCCACCGTGGAACGGGAGGTCCGGGCGGCGCTGGATCTCGTCCAGCTCGGCCACCTCGCCGGCCGCTTCCCGCGGCAGCTCTCCGGGGGACAGCAGCAGCGCGTGGCCTTGGCACGCGCCCTCGTCTTCGAGCCGCACCTGCTCCTCCTCGACGAGCCGCTGTCGGCGCTCGACCGCAAGCTTCGCCTCGAGGTTCAGATCGAATTGAAGATCCTGCACCGGAAGGTCGGCCGGACCTTCGTCTACGTGACGCACGACCAGGACGAGGCCCTGTCGATGTCCGACCGGATCGCCATCATGCGCGACGGCCGCATCGTCCAGCATGGCACGCCGCAAGATCTCTACGAGCACCCCCGCACGCGTTTCGTCGCCGACTTCCTGGGCCGCAGCAACTTTCTCGAGGGCCATGTCGAAGGGCGATCCGCGGCGGAGATCGCCTATCGGTGCGGCGCGTCCCGCTTCGTCCAGGCGATCCGGTCCGGCGATGTCGAGGCGGCGGCTGCCGGCGATGCCGTGACGGTCTCGCTCCGGCCCGAGAAGATCCGGCTGCTGGCGGAGGGCGAGCACGCGCCGAACGTGGCCGCCGGCCGCCTCGCCAGCTGGAGCTATTTCGGCACCCAGTTCCACCTGGTGGCGCAGGTGGACGGACTCGGCGACGTCGCCCTGACCGTTCCGGCAGGGCGCGGCCAGGCGCCTCCCGATTTGGACAGCGAGATCAGGCTCGGCTGGGACGCCCATGCCGGCACCATCGTCGCGAATGACAGAGCTGCCGAGGCGACGACGAACCTGGCCGAGGTCGCCTGACTCGAGCTCGGCCGAACCCAGAACGGGAGATGATCATGGACCCAACACAGAGCTTCGGAGCGGACCTGGCCGACATCGCCGAGGCGGAGCGCCGACCCGGTCTCAGCCGCAGGCAATGGCTCGCGAGCCTGGCGGCGCTCGGCATTGCGCCCTCCGCCCTCGCGACCATCGGCGGCTCCCCGGCGGGGGCCCAGGCCCTGAAGGAGGTCGTGCTCGCGAATTTCGGCGGCGACGCCGTGAAGGCCTTCACCGAGGCGTTCGTCGTCCCCTACGAGAAGCGGACCGGCGGCAAGATGGTGATCGACGGCTCCGGGCCGTCGAACGGCAAGGTCAAGGCCATGGTCGAGGCCCGAAACGTGACCTGGGACATCATCGATTCCGGGCTCGCGGGAACGGGCGAGCTCGGCCCGCTCGGTCTTCTCGAGGAGATCGATTACAACATCGTCGAGAAGTCGAAGGTCGTCCCGGACTTCGCCTACAAATACGGCGTCGTGAACTACATGTTCTCGACCGTGATGGCCTGGGACACGGCGCGGGTGAAGCAGAAGCCGACGCTGGCCGACTTCTTCGACCTGAAGAAGTATCCGGGCAAGCGCATGATGCGGAAGAACTCGCAGGCGATGTGCGAGCTCGCGCTCATGGCGGACGGCGTGCCCAAGGACAAGCTCTATCCCCTCGACGTCGCCCGCGCCTTCAAGAAGATCGCGACGATCAAGAACGAGGTCCTCTACTGGAATAGCGGCGCCGAGAGCCAGAGCCTGCTCCGCGACGGCGAGGTCGCGATGGGCTGGCTCTGGCATACGCGGGCGAACATCCTGAAGCGCGACACGAAGGGCCGCGTCGACTGGACCTTCGAGGGCGGCCTCCTGCAGCCGGGCCTGTGGGTGGTGCCGAAAGGCAACCCGGCCGGCAAACAGGCGATGGTCGCGATCGCCTCCATGCAGGCGCCCGAGGGGCAGATCTCGCTCTTGCGGGCGATGGGCAACGGCCCGGCCAATCCCGCGGCCGAACCGACCGTTCCGGCGGACCTGAAGGAGGTCGATCCGGGCTCCGCGGCCAATTCCGCGCTGCAGGCCAAGATCGACGCGGCCTGGTACGAGAAGCTCGGGGCCAAGACGAACCAGGACTTCCTGGATTTGATTTCGTCGTGAGGCGTCGGGTCGAGTTGGTGGACCGCCCCCTCCACCGCCCTTCAGGCGGTCCCCCTCTCCCAAAGGGGGAGGAGACGATGGGGCACCGTTCCGCCCCCGCCACCATCCATCGCCCGTGCAGGATGGGCGTCTCCTCCCCCCGTGGGGGAGGGGGACCGCCCGCAGAGCGGTGGAGGGGGCGCGCGCTGCCGACCGCCACTCACCCATGAGCAAGGGCGACCGCCTCTACGCCTGGCTGCTGGCGCCGGCTTTGGCGCTGATGCTCGTCTTCTACGTCTATCCGGTTGCGCGCGTCCTCTGGATCAGCGTGACCGATCCCGCGCCGGGTCTCGGCAACTACGCGCTCCTGTTCACCAGCGCCTCGATCCAGCGGATGATCGTGACCACGGCCCGGATCTCGGTCCTGACCACCCTGATCACGCTCGTCCTCGCCTACATCGTCGCCTACGTGCTGATCTTCTCGTCCGAGAGCGCGAAGCGGATGATGCTGGTCGGGATCCTGATCCCGCTCTGGATCTCGGTCCTGGTCCGGGCCTTTGCCTGGGTCGCGCTGCTCCGCCGCGAGGGGGTGGTCAACAACGCCCTGATGGCATCGGGCGCCATCGACCAGCCGCTCGCACTCATCTGGAACGAGACCGGCATCATGATCGGCATGGTCCATTACATGCTGCCGCTCGGAATCCTGCCGCTCTATTCCGCGATGCGCGACATCGACCTGCGCTGCATCGCGGCCGCCCGCGGGCTCGGCGCCAGCCCGTTCCAGGTTTTCCGGCGCGTGTTCTGGCCCTTGTCGCTGCCCGGCGTGATCGGATCCGGACTCCTGGTCTTCATCTTCTCGCTCGGCTTCTTCGTCACCCCGGCGATCCTCGGCGGCGGCCGCACGCTGATGGCCGCGGAATACATCAACGTGCAGATCCACGAACTCGTGCGCTGGGGCATCGGGACGATGGTGGCCTCGACCCTCGTAATCGTGGTCGTCGCCCTCGTGCTGCTACTCGGGCGGCTCGTCGACATCAGCCGTCTGTTCGGGTCGCGATGAGCGACCTCGCCGTCACCGTCTCCCGCCCGGTGCGCTGGAGCGCCTGGACCGTCGTCGCCTTCCTGATCCTGCCGATCTCGGTCGTGATCCCGATCTCGATGACGGACCACCGCTACCTCTCCTTGCCAGAGGAGCGGCTTTCGCTCGAGCATTTCCAGAACCTTCTCACCAGCGCGGCCTGGCTCTCCTCGATCGGGCAGAGCTTCGTGATCGCGATCGCCTCGACCGTCATCGCGCTCGCGGCCGGCACGCTGTGCGCGATCGGATGCTGGCGCGTGGATCCGCGGCTCGGCAACCCGGTCCGAATCCTGATGCTCCTGCCGATCATGATCCCGACCATCATCTACGCGCTCGGGCTCTACCGGTTCTGGATCGATCTGCGCCTGCTCGATACCTATACGGGCGTCGTCATCGCGCATGCCGTGACATCGATCCCCTACGTGGTGATCACCGTGTCGACCTCGCTCGCCGGCTTCGACCCGCGGCTCGAACAGGCCGCCCGCAGCCTCGGCGCCACCATTCCGCAGACGCTCCGGCGGGTGATCCTGCCCTCGATCGTGCCGGGCGTCCTGTCCGGCGGCATCTTCGCCTTCGTGCATAGCTGGGACGAGCTCGTCATCGTGCTCTTCATCGCGAGCCGGGCCATCTTCACCCTGCCCCGCCGCATGTGGGACGGGATCAACGAACATCTCGACCCGACCATGGCGGCCGTCGCCGTGATCCTGGTCGCCCTGTCCACCTGCCTGCTGCTGCTCGATCTCAAGGTCCGGGCGGCGCGGGCCCCCCTGTGAGCCGCCACGCTTGACCGATCCGACACCGCCCTCCCCCGCGAAACGGGCCGCCCTCGACTGGATGGACGCGAACGAGGCCGCGCTCTCGCGCGACCACATGACCATCTGGAACCTGCACGAGCCGTCCTGGCGCGAGTACAAATCCTGCGCCTGGTATGTCGCGCGGCTTCGGGCGGAGGGCTTCGAGGTCGAGGAAGGCTCGGCCGGCATGCCGACGGCCTTTTGCGCGCGCTGGTCGAACGGGCCGGGCCCGGTGCTCGGCGGCTATGCCGAATATGACGCCATTCCGGGCCGTTCGCAGGCGCCGGTGCCCTGTCGTCAGCCACGCGAAGGCGTGAGCCGCTTCGCGGCCGGCCATACCGATCCGCATTCCGCGCTCGGCATCGGCTCCTTCGCGGGCTTCCTGGCCGCCAAGCACGCGATGGAGACGCAGGGCCTCACCGGCACGCTGAAATTCTTCGGCGAGCCGGCCGAGAAGATGTGCGGCTCGAAACCCGTCCACGCCGCGCATGGCTATTACGACGACCTCGACGCGGCGATCTCCTTCCACCCGCATTCCTTCGCGGCGCTCGCGAATTCCTGCTTCTGGGACACGCATTCGGCCCCTTATTGGAGCCGCATCTACACCTTCGAATGCCCCGATCCCGAGACCTGGGGCCGGATCAATTCGGGCCAGGGCGGCTCGGGCTCGTCGGGCGTGCAGCATGGCCATTCGGCCGCCCGAGCGCCGGGAGCCATCGATGCCGTCTGCCTGATGTACACCTCGTCGAAATACATGAAGGAGGCGATGCTGCCCCATACCGGCAGCTGGAGCCTGAACGAATTCATCCCGGTCGCCGGGATGGCGGCAGCCGACAATCTCGCGCCGAATATCGGCCAGATCCAGTATTCGCTGCGCGCCCCGACGCTCGCCATGTGCGAGCAGGTCTTCGCCGTCCTCGACCGCAACGCCGAGCATTGCGCGGCGATGAGCCATTGCACGGTCGCGAGCGCCTGGATCACCAAGACCCGGCCGGGCCTGCCGAACCACGCCATGGCGGAGATCACCTACCGCAATCTCGAACTCGTCGGCGCGCCGCGCTGGAGCGAGGAGGCGAAGGTTTTTGGGCGCGAGATCCAGACGGGGCTCGGTCTCGTCCCGATGGATGACCCCTTCCTGCCGGAGATCCAGCGCCTCGTGCCGCCGCAGGAGGGCGAAAAATCCTTCCGGGCGCAGCTGCCGCCCTGGCAGGTCAACCTCGCGGCCGACGATTATGTCGACTACACGTGGCATGCTCCAACGGTCAGGCTCTATGTCGGCCGCCCCACGCTGGCCCCGCCCGAGCCCGGCTTCCGCTACCCGGAATGGACCCGCCACGCGATGGGCGGCGTGCCGGCCTGTATCGATCCGATGTGGGCGACCGCCGGGCGCGTGATCGGCGCGACGCTGGTCGACCTCCTGTCCAAGCCCGCCCTGCTGGAGCGTGCCCAGGCCGAGTTCCGCGAGCGCACCGGCGGCGGGATCGGCGGCTCGACATGGGTCGCCCCGCTCCTGCCGAAGGATTTCCAGGCGCCGGTGGATTACCGATGGCCGGAATATGTCACGACCGCGCGCGGCGAGGGCTGGACGATCCCGTGAGGGCCGGCCCTCCCCGCTCACCCCGGCGATAGCCGGGGTCCAGACACCGCCGTCTGGGTACCGGCTTTCGCCGGTAGGAGCGGTCAACGCAAAGATCAGGAGATGACCTCATGTCGATCATGACCGAGGGCGAATACCGCTACAACATGCTGATCAAGACCTTCGCCTCGCGGCCGGAGCCGGCCTTCGAGGACGAGGGCGAGCAGGCCGAGGTCTGGGGCCGGGCGTGGGGCTGTTCGAACGATGTCGGCACGCTCCGGCTCGTGCTGATGCACCGGCCCGGCGCGGAGCTGAACGTCGTCGACCCGGCGAAGCGCCTGCCGGAGATCGGCGCCTTCGGCGATCCCGAGACCGGCTGGTATTGGCGCGGCAACGAGATCCCGGATCTCGCCTCCATGCAGGCGCAGCATGACGGCCTCGTCGCGGCGCTCCGCGAAGAAGGCGTGGAGGTCGTGTTCCTCGACGAGGCGGCGCCCGGCCGGATGAAGTCGATCTACACCCGCGACAGCGTCATCGCGCTCGATGGCGGCGCCATCGTCACCCGGATGGGCCCGCCGATCCGGCGCGGCGAGGAATTGCCGGTCATGCGGGCGCTCGCGAAGCTCGGCATGCCGATCCTGCGCACCATCCACGGCACCGGCATCCTGGAGGGCGGCTCCTTCGCCTTCATCACCCCGAAGGTGGCCGTCGTCGGCGTGTCGAGCCGCGTCAACGAGGAGGGCGTCGACCAGCTCGAGGACGTGCTCCGCCGCCACGGGGTCGAGCTGCTGCGCGTCCACCTCACCGGCTACCGCCTCCATATCGACGGCGCCTTCGTGATGATCGACGTCGACACCGCGATCATCAACCCGACCCAGCTCCCCTTCTGGTTCCTGCAGCGGCTCGACGCGATGGGCATCCGGACGATCGAGGTCTGCCCGGACGATGCCGTCTCGACCATCAATTGCCTCGCCGTCTCGCCCGGCCGCGTCCTGATGTCGGACGGCGTGTCGGACCGAACCCGCGAGAAGCTGGAGCGCGCCCAGATATCGGTCCGGGTCGTGCCCTACGAGAAGGTCTATCTCGGCGGCGGCGGCATCCATTGCTCGACCGGCCCGCTCGTCCGGGACAGGATTTGAGGCCAGTGATAAGCTGTGACTCTGGCTGGATGGAGGTATCGATGGGCGCAGTGCAATCTCTTCGCGCATTCATCGACGGTGTCGAGGCGACGTGGTCGGCCGAGGATTTCGAGGAGCTCGTGGCCTATGCACGGGACATCGAAAGCCGCCGCACGGGCGTGTACATCCTGTCGGATGACGAGCGCGCGGCGATCGAAGAGGGGATCGCGCAGGCCGATCGGGGTGAATTCGCCACCGAAGAGGAGTTGGCAGCGGATCGGCGCCGGTTTGGCTTGTGAAGCTTCGGCTCACCCCGCGCGCGCGGCAGGACCGGCTCCGGATCTTCGACTACCTTGTGGCGCAGTCTGAAAGCGGCGCATCGAGCGTCATGTCGGCCTTGCAGCGAACGTTCGAGGTGATCGAGCAATTTCCTGAAGGCGGACGGCGGACGGACGGACGTCCGATCCGGTGCCTGACAGTGTCGAGCTATCCGTATGTCGTGTTCTACCGCGTCCGCGTGAACATGATCGAGGTCATCCACATCCGCCACACGTCGCGCCGGCCCTGGGCCGGCTGAGAGAACCCCATGAGCGCCAGACTCGCCCTCGATCCCGCCTCCGCCTTCGAACCGGCCGAATGGGCGCTCCGCTGCGATCTCGCCGCCGCCTACCGGCTGATCGCGCGCTTCGGCATGGACGACCTCGTCTACACGCATCTATCCATGCGCCTGCCGGGCCCGGGTGACCGCTTCCTGATCAATCCCTATGGCTGGATGTTCGACGAGATCACGGCATCGAGCCTCGTCGTGGTCGATGCCGAAGGCATGCCGGCCAAGGGCAGCGACGCGGCCGTCAACCCGGCAGGCTTCGTCATCCACTCGGCCATTCACCGGGCTCGGGCAGACGCGCATTGCGTGATGCACACCCATACCTTGGCCGGCATGGCGGTCGCAGCGCTCGATTGCGGGCTCCTGCCCGTGAACCAGATGTCGATGGAATTCCACGGCCAGGTCGCCCTGCACCCGTATGAGGGCATCGCCGACGACCTCGCCGAGCGCGAGCGCCTGGTCGCGGATCTCGGCGCGAAGCCGGCCATGATCCTGGCCAATCACGGCCTCCTCACGGTCGGCCGCACCGTGGCCGAGGCCTTCTACTACATGTACTATTTGGAGCAGGCCTGCCGCATCCAGGTCGCCGCGATGTCGACCGGCGCGAAGCTCTCGCTACCCTCGCCGGAGGTCTGCGAACACGCCGCCGGCCAGTTCGGGCGCGGCAGCCCGACCAAGGGGCAGCGGCCCTGGGCTGCGCTCCGCCGCCGGCTCGACCGCGAGGCGCCCGACTATCGGGATTGATGCTCCGCTGATCCTGCCATGACCCTCGTCTACAAGGCGAATGCCGCCCGCGGACTCGCCTGGAAGCGCATCCAGGCGGAGCGCGCGCCCGATCTCGCATTCCGGATCTGGCCCGATATCGGGGACCCGGCCGCCGTCCGCTACCTCGCCGCCTGGCATCCGCCCGAGCGGCCGGGCGAGACCTTTCCCAATCTCGAGATCGCCTTCTCGGTCGGGGCTGGCGTCGACCATTTCGACGCCGCCACGCTGCCGCCGCATGTGCCGCTCGTCCGGATGGTGGAGCCCGGCCTCGTGGACGCGATGGTCGAATACGTGACGCTGGCCGTGCTCGCGCTTCACCGCGACCTCGTCGCCTATGTCGACCAGCAACGCCGCGAGGTCTGGAAGGAGATCGTCATCCGGCCCGCCCGCGAGCGGCGGGTCGGCATCCTGGGTCTCGGGCAATTGGGCCAGCCGGCCGCCCTGCGGCTCCGCGAGCTCGGCTTCCGGGTCTCGGGCTGGAGCCGCTCGGGCGCCACCCTGGACGGGGTCGAAGGCTTCGCCGGAGCCGAAAGCCTGCCGGCCTTTCTCGGCGCGGTCGACATCCTGGTCTGCCTCCTGCCGCTGACCGAGAGCACGCGCGGCATCCTCGACCGCACCCTCTTCGCCCGGCTCCCGGCGGGCGCCTCCCTCGTGAATGTCGGCCGCGGCGGCCACCTCGTCGCGGCCGACCTCGTCGAGGCGCTGGATTCGGGCCACCTGTCGGCCGCGATCCTCGACGTGGCCGAGCCGGAACCGCCGCCGGCCGGCCATCCCTTCTGGCGTCACCCGAAGATCCTGCTGACCCCGCATGTCGCGAGCACCAGCCGGGTCGAGGATGCCGTCGACTTCGTCCTCGACACGATCCGGCGTCACCGGGACGGCCGTCCCCTCCTCGGCCTCGTCGATCGCGCGCGGGGCTATTGAGTCCCGCTCACGTCGCCCAGGCTTTCCCGGGCCGTCCGGATGGCCGCAGCGAGAAGGCCCTCGTCCCCGATGTGGTTCGCCAGGATCAGGACAAGCCTGGTGTCGAGCGCGGCGCTGTCCTCGTCGCTCAGACCGCGATGGGCCCGAAGCAGCATCTCGTAGACGGCATCCGCCCGTCCGGCGAAACCGTCCTCCAACCGGAGCCGGTCCGCCGTCATGCCGCCACCTGGGCCGCGCTATCCGCCCGGTCGGTTGCCCGGGCGAGCGCCGCCGCGATCCCGGCCGGGTCGAACCGTTCGAACCGCGCCGCCACATGGGTGTCGGGCCGGATCAGGATTGTCGTGCCGGAGGCGGCGTTGTAGCGGCGATGGGCCAGGCCCTCGACGTCGACGACGGCTCCGGGACAGCCCGGCTCGCGGGTGACAATCAGGATTTCGAGAGCGGACGAGAGCGAAGCGGACTGCGCGGCCGTGCCGGGATCGCCGAAATGCAGCAGCGTGAAGTCTGGGCCCAACGCCTGGAGGAGCCAGCCCGGAGAGCCATCGGGCAAGAGGATGGGCGCGTCGCAACATGGCGCGCCCGGTTCACCTCCCGCCTGAGAGGACCGCACGGGAACCCTCTCGCCGCCGGGGAGAGGCTGGTGGCCCTCCTCCGCCGGTGTCTGCAGCCCGCATCCGGCGAGACGGCAGGGCTTCGACAATCGCCCGGCATTGAGGAATGCGCGGGCGAAGGGATGCTGGCGGGCGAGAGCGAGGACACCGTCGCGGTAGCGGCGGTCGGCGGCGGTCTTCGGCGTCATGAAGGTCGTGGTGCGGCGCGAGGCCTCGATATTCTCGTCCGCGCCGCGCCCGCGCTCCTCGTCGTAGCTGTCGAGGAGGCTCGCGGGCGCCTTCCCTCTCGCGACCAGCGCGAGCTTCCAGCCGAGATTGTCGGCATCCTGGATGCCGCCATTGCCGCCGCGGGCGCCGAAGGGCGAGACGACATGGGCGCTGTCGCCGGCGAAGATCACCCGTCCGTGGACGAACCGCTCGAGCCGCGCGCAGCGGAAGGCATAGACCGAACACCATGCGAGCTCGAACGGGGTCGTCTCGCCGAGCACGGCGCGGACGCGCGGGATCACCCGCTCGGGCCGGCGCTCCGCCTCGGGATCGGCGTCGGGGCCGAGCTGGAAATCGAGGCGATAGACGTCGTCCGGCTGCTTGTGCAGCAGCGCGCTGCCGCCTGGATGGAAGGTCGGCTCGAACCAGAACAGGCGCTCGTTCGGGAAATCCGCCTCGACCCGCACATCCGCGATCAGGAAACGCTCCTCGAAACGCTGCCCCGCCAGGGCGAGGCCCATCCGGGCGCGGGTCGGCGAGCGGGCCCCGTCCGCCGCCACCACCCAATCGGCCGTGTGGCGATAGCGGCCGTCCGGCGTCGACATCTCGAGCTCGACGCCGGACTCGTCTTGCGTGAGACCGATGACCTCGTTCTTCCAACGCAGCTCGATCAGATCGGGAAAGTCGCGCGCCCGCTCCACGAGGAACTGCTCGACGTAATATTGCTGCAGGTTGATGAAGGCCGGCATCTTGTGCCCGCCTTCCGGAAGAAGGTCGAAACAGTAGACTTCCGCATCGCCGTGGAAGACGCGGCCGACCTGCCAGGTCACGCCTTTCGCCACCATGCGGTCGGCGACGCCGAGCCGATCCCAGATTTCGAGGGTGCGTTTCGCCCAGCAGATGGCGCGACTGCCCACCGACACGCGGTCGGATTCGTCCAGGACGACGACGGGAACGCCACGGGTCGCGAGGTCGATCGCGACCGCCAGCCCGACGGGACCGGCCCCGATGACGACGACGGGACGGCGGCCCGACGCGGCCCCGGTCAGTTCAGGCGCCGTCACATAGGCGAAAGCCTCGTGGTGATCGCTCAGCATCCGGTCCCCACCGGTCCCGCGTGATACGGCCCTGTTTGCCGCATCCCGGTCGGGGGCGCCATCCTGCCGGTTCCGCGCCGAGGCGAGGTGCCGAGGTCGGGATCGTGTTCGGGATTCCGAGCCCGACGACGCTCGGCCCTGAGACCTTACTCGGCGGCTTCGGGAGCCTTCTTGCGCTTGTCCATGCTGCGACGGTCGGTCCGCTCGGCGATACGGGCCGACTTTCCGCGGCGATCGCGCAGGTAATAGAGCTTCGCGCGCCGGACCTTGCCGCGACGCACGACCTTGATCGAGTCGATCAGGGGCGAATGCACGGGGAACACGCGCTCGACGCCCTCGCCGTAGGAGATCTTGCGGACCGTGAAGCTCTCGTTCAACCCGCCGCCGTTGCGGGCGATGCAGACGCCCTCATAGGCCTGGACGCGGGAGCGGTCGCCTTCGACCACCTTCACGTTCACGACGACGGTGTCGCCGGGCTCGAAATCCGGGATCGTCTTGCCGAGCTTCGCGATCTGCTCGCGCTCGAGTTCCTCGATGATGTTCATGACCAAACTCCGGCATTCCGCGAGGCATGTGCCGCGCGAGGATTTCGCCACCCTGTTGTGAATTGCCGCGGCCTATACAGGACCGGCTTGGGCCTGTCGAGCGCTCCCCTCCGCGGCCGGCTCCGCTGCAACCGTCCGGCGAGCGCCGCACGAGGACTGGACGCCCGGCGCGATCTGCGGATAGGCTCGATTTACGCCCGACCCGCCCGGGGAACCATGACGACGGCGCCACCGGAGGGTAGCGCCGACCGACATGGCCGGGCGACGGCCCACCGACCGACACGGAGATCGTTTTGATGAGGACACCCGGCTCCCTCTGGGCTCTGGCTTTGGCCGGATTGTTGGCCTCGGCGCAGACCGCGTCGGCCGTGACGCTCAGATATGCGAACCAGGGCGATCTCAAGTCGCTGGACCCCTATACGCTGAACGAGACGACGACGATCGCCCATCACGGCCACGTCTATGAGGGGCTCACTCGTCGCGGCAAGGACCTGGCGATCGAGCCCGGCCTCGCCGAGCGCTGGGAGACGCCCGAGCCGACGCGCTGGCGCTTTCATCTTCGCAAGAACGTGAAGTTCTCCGACGGGACGCCCTTCACGGCCGACGACGTCGTGTTCTCGGCAGACCGGGTGCGGGCTCCGGGCTCGAATTTCGCGACGCGGGTGCCTTCGGCCGCGAAGGTGGTGAAGATCGACGATCATACCGTCGATTTCGTCCTGCCCAGCGCAAATCCGATCATGCATTACCAGTGGGATACCTGGTACATCATGTCGAAGAGCTGGGCCGAGAAGAACAATTCGGTCGCGCCGACGCCTGCGGCCGCGACCACCCCGACCTACGCCTCGCTGAATGCGGTCGGGACCGGGCCGTATACGATCGAGAGCCACCAGCCCGGCGTGAAGACGATCTTCAAGAAGAACCCGAATTATTGGGGCAAGATCGAGGGCAATATCGACGAGATCGTGTTCACGCCGATCTCGAACGACTCGACCCGCGTCTCCGCGCTCCTCTCCGGCGAGGTCGACGTGATCGAGCCGGTGCCGCTGCAGGATATCGGCCGGGTGAATTCCTCCGGGGGCGCCCAGGTCCAGACCGGGCCCGAGGTCCGCACCATCTTCCTCGGCTTCGACCAGGTCCGGGACGAACTCCTGAACTCGAACGTCAAGGGCAAGAACCCCTTCAAGGACAAGCGCGTGCGGGAAGCCTTCTACAAGGCGATCGACGTCGACGTGATCAAGTCGCGCGTCATGCGCGGTCTCTCGACGCCGACCGCGCTGATGATCGCGCCGGAATTCTTCAAGTTGTCGAAGGACTTCGCCCGACCGAAAGCCGATCCGGACGCGGCCAAGAAGCTGCTCGCGGATGCCGGCTACCCGAACGGTTTCGAGGTCGGCATGAACTGCCCGTCGGATCGCTACGTCAACGACGGCGACATCTGCCGGGCCGCGATCGGGATGCTGGCCCGCATCGGCATCAAGATCAATCCGATCATCGAGCCGAAGGCGCAATACTTCGCCAAGGTGCTGAAGTCGGGCGGGTTCAACACCTCGTTCTACATGCTCGGCTGGACGCCCGGCACCGGGGATTCGCACAACGTGCTCTTCGAGATCATGGGCTGCCGCAACGACCCGAAATCATCGCGGGGCGACACCAATCTGGGCGGCTATTGCAACCCGAAATTCGACGAGCTGACCGATCAGGTCCTGGGCGAGTTGGATCCGGGCAAGCGCGACCTGCTGATCAAGCAGGCCTACCAGATCTCGATCGACGACTACGCCTATATCCCGCTGCACCAGCAGGCTCTGGCCTGGGGCGTGTCGAAGAAGGTGAAGCTGGTCCAGCGGGCCGACAACCAGGTGCTGCTGTACTGGGCCTCGAAGGAGTGACGCGAAGGTGGGCCGTCATTCCGGGGCTCGCTGAAGGCGAGAACCCGGAACCCACTGCTCGCACGACGTCGACCGTCACCTCCCGTTCGTTCCTCGTTCTCGGGTTCCGGGTTCGCCGCGTCGCCGCGGCCCGGAATGACGGCGGTCGAGCATGATCGCCTTCCTGCTCCGACGCGTCCTCCAGGCTCTGGGCGTGTTCCTGGCTGTCGGCGTCATCGCTTTCTCGATGTTTCGCTTCGTCGGCGACCCCGTGAACCAGATCGTGTCGATCGACACGCCCTACGAGGAACGCGTCAAGGTCCGGGCGTCACTGGGGCTCGACGATCCGGTGCCGGTGCAGATCCTGCGCTATCTCGCTCGCGCCGTGCAGGGTGATTTCGGCATCTCCTATCAGTTCCGGCAACCGGTCTCGGCGCTCTTCGCCGAACGGCTTCCGGCCACGCTCGAACTCGCCTTCTGCGCCACGATCTTCGCGCTCGGCTTCGGGGTGTTGCTCGGGGTGGTGTCGGCGCTTCGTCGCGGCACGGTCTTCGCGTCCGTCCTGAATGCCGTATCGCTTCTGGGCATCTCGCTGCCGACCTTCCTGATCGGAATCCTCCTGATCTACCTGTTCTCCGAGACGCTGCGCTGGCTGCCCTCCTTCGGACGCGGCGACACGGTGCGGGTCGGCGGCTGGACGACCGGCTTCCTGACCACGTCCGGCTGGCGCGCTTTGGTCCTGCCCTCGATCACGCTCGGGCTGTTCCAGCTCACCCTCGTGATGCGCCTCGTACGGGCCGAGATGCTGGAGGTATTGCGCACCGACTATGTCCGCTTCGCCCGCGCCCGCGGCCTGCGGACGCGCGTGATCCATTTCAGTCATGCGCTGAAGAACACGCTGATCCCCGTCATCACCATCGCGGGGCTTCAGCTCGGCTCCGTCATCACCTTTGCGATCATCACCGAGACCGTGTTCCAATGGCCCGGGATGGGCGCGCTGTTTCTGCAGGCCGTGCAGAATGTCGACATCCCGATCATGGCCGCCTACCTGCTGCTCGTCGCCGGAATCTTCGTCGCGATCAATCTCGCGGTCGACATCCTCTACACCGTCGTCGACCCCCGATTGCAGGTTGCCGGAGCCAAGGGCGGATGACCCGCGGATGAGCGTCGAGACGGGCCTCCTCGGCGAGGCCACCGCGCCAGGCTGGTTCGCCCGCGGGCTCGATTCCGACCTGTTGGCGAGCTTCAAGGGATCGAAGCTCGCGATGGTGGCCGCCGCCGTGACCTTGCTCCTGTTCCTGGTGGCGCTGCTGGCGCCTCTCCTGTCTCCGCAGGACCCGTTCGACCCCGCCCAGCTCGAACTCATGAACAGCCGCCTTCCCCCCATCTGGTCGGCCGAGGGACAGAAGCCCTTCCTCCTCGGTACCGACGACCAGGGCCGGGACATCCTGTCGGCGATCCTCTACGGGCTCCGCGTCTCGATCATGGTCGGTTTCCTGGGCGTCCTGTTCTCGGCCGCGCTCGGGATCCTGCTCGGCCTCGTCGCCGGCTATGTGGGCGGGGCGATCGACGCGGTCATCATGCGGATCGCGGACGTGCAGCTCACCTTTCCGGCGATCCTGATCGCACTCTTGATCGACGGCGTCGTGAAGTCGGTGCTAGGCGGCCGGATCACGACCAGCGCCATCCTGACCGTCCTCGTCTTCTCGATCGGCCTCTCCTTTTGGGTCCAATACGCCCGCACGGTGCGGGGCTCGGTGATGGTCGAGAAGAACAAGGATTATGTTCAGGCCGCGCGGCTGATCGGGCTCTCGTCGCCGGTGATCATGGTCCGGCACGTCCTGCCGAACGTGATCGGGCCGGTCTTCGCCATCGCGACCATCAACTTCGCGCTTGCCATCATCACCGAGGCGACGCTGTCCTTCCTGGGCTCCGGCATGCCGGACACCCAGCCCTCGCTCGGCACCCTGATCCGGATCGGCAACCGCTACCTCTTCTCCGGCGAATGGTGGATCGTCGCCTTCCCCGGCGCGACGCTCGTCGCGCTCGTGCTCGCCGTGAACCTGCTTGGAGACTGGCTCCGCGACGCGCTGAATCCGAGGCTGCAGTGACATGCCCTGGACACCACGGACAGAGCCGAGGTATATACGCGCCGTCGATACGGAACGTGCCATGCCCGTGACGAGGGTCTTTCAATCCGGCAACAGCCGCGCCGTAAGGCTTCCGAAGGGGTTTCAGCTTCCGCTGGGCGAGGTGGAGATCTCTCGTCGCGGCGACGAAATCGTGCTTCGGGAACGGACGTCGAACGTCCAAGATGCGGTGGACGCCATGCGGGAGCTCGCGCGCCTGATCGAGCTGCCTGAAGATCGGCCGCCTCAGCCGATCGAGCCCTGGTGACGGCGCCCCGGTACATGCTCGATGCCGATATTTGCATCGCGCTGGAACGTGGTCCCGGTCCTCATCTCGCGGAGCGACTGCTCGCGCTCGAGCCAGGCGAAGCTGTGGTATCACTCGTCGCCTACGGCGAGTTGCGTGTGGGTATCGAGAAGAGCAGACATCGAGACCGCGCCCTGAAAGCTCTCGACCGGATTACGGCAGCCTTTCCTGTCGCGACCCCGGCAGTCGCGGTCGCCCAGGCCTATGGATCGATCAGGGCCGATCTTGAGCGGCGCGGAACCATCATCGGCGAGAACGACCTCTGGATAGCCGCGCATGCCCGATCGGTAGGACTCATTCTCGTTTCTGCCAATGAACGCGAGTTCAGACGCGTGCCCGGCCTCTCGGTCGAGAACTGGGCCGCTGAATGACCCGGCTTCCGCCGACACGCTTCGGCCCCGCGCTTGCACCATGAGCGGTATGACTCCCGTCCTCGACGTCCGCGACCTCACCGTCGAATTCGTGACCCGTCGCGGCACGCTGCGGGCGCTCGACCGCGTCTCCTTCGAGATCGGCCGGGGCGAGGTGCTGGGGGTCGTCGGCGAATCCGGGGCCGGCAAGTCGGTGACGGGCTCGGCCGTGATCGGCCTGATCGATCCACCGGGCCGCATTGCCGCCGGCGAGGTGACGCTGTCGGGCGAGCGCATCGACAATCTGCCCCCCGAGAAGCTCAGGCGAGTGCGCGGAAAACGCATCGGCATGATCTTCCAGGATCCGCTGACGAGCCTGAACCCGCTCTTCCGGATCGGCGACCAGCTCGTCGAGACCATCACCACCCATACCGACCTGTCGACCAGCGCCGCCCGCCAGCGCGCGCTCGATCTCCTCACCGAGGTCGGCATCTCGGCGCCGGAGCGGCGCATCGATTCCTACCCGCATCAATTCTCGGGCGGCATGCGGCAGCGGGTCGTGATCGCGCTCGCGCTCTGCGCCGAGCCCGAACTCGTGATCGCGGACGAGCCGACGACCGCGCTCGACGTCTCCGTCCAGGCCCAGATCATCACCGTCCTGAAGCGGATGTGCCGCGACCATGGCACGGCCGTGATGCTGGTGACCCACGACATGGGCGTGATCGGCGAGACGGCCGACCGGGTCGCCGTCATGTATGCCGGCCGCGTCATCGAGATCGGGGCCGTGTCCGACGTCGTGCGCCAGCCGCTCCATCCCTACGCCCAGGGCCTCATGGGCGCGATCCCGACGCTCGCCGACACGGCTGACCGCCTCGCCTCGATCCCGGGCTCGATGCCGCGCCTCTCCGCCATCCCGCCGGGCTGCCCCTTCAACCCGCGCTGCCCGCATCGCTACGAGCCCTGCACGACGATCCGGCCCGAACTGATCGAGCCCGGCACCGGCGCGCTGCCCGCCCCGGGCCACAAGGTCGCCTGCCATCTCTACGACCCGGCCCTCGCGCCCGCGAAGGTGGCGGCGTGAGCGCAAATATCCTGCAGCAAACCGAGGCCGACGCGCTTCTAGCGCTGCCGAAGAGAGCGGTCACAGATCGTGAGGTGCAGTTTCCGGATTTAGGGAAAGGATTGAGCCTCGACCTCGTGTCGATCGATGGTCGGGAGGCTTTCCTGCTCGATATTGGCCGAAGTTATGTCAAGCTAACGAAATCGACCTACCAGACCCGAGCCAGGGCTACTATCATCTTGGCACGTCTCGATCTGGACGGCGCTCCTCACACAAACCCCGATGGTACGGAACTCGGCTGCCCGCACCTGCACCTCTATCGCGAAGGATATGGCGACAAATGGGCCTTCGAAGTCCCTACGCACGCCTTCACTGATATCGGCGATAGGAGAAGGGCGCTCTCGGATTTTATGGTATATTGCGCCGTTGATCCGATCCCTTTCAGGTTCGATCTGTTGTCATGACTCAGCTCCTAGACATCGGGCAACGAGTAAATGAGTACCACAATTGGCTTAAACAGAAGACCTCTGTAAAAGGCCTTGGATCCGGCTGGGCCGAGATAACAACGCCGTTCCTGAATCGGCACAACGATCACATCCAGATCTTTGCTCGCCAGGAGAGTGAATTTTACGAGCTCAATGACGACGGAGAGACCCTTCGTGATCTCGAAATTTCTGGCTGTTCGATCGACACGCCTCGGCGGAAAGGAATGCTCGATACTACGCTGAATGGTTTCGGCGTCACCCTAGAACGAGGAATTCTTCGCGTCAGGGCAACGCAGCACAATTTTCCTATGCGCAAGCACAGCCTTGTACAAGCGATTGCTGCCGTGAACGATATGTTCTACGCATCATCCCCCTCGAATGTGGCCAACTTCTTCAAGGAAGACGTTGCAGGTTGGCTCGAAGCTGAAGATATTAGGGCCGTCGTTGACGTGCAGTTCGTAGGCAAAAGTGGTTTCCAGCATCGTTTTGACTTCGCCGTTCCCCGATCGCGGGCCGCGCCCGAGCGCTTGATCAGAAGTGTAAATCGGCCAACGAAAGACAGCGCTCTCAGCTTCATTGTGGCCTGGAGCGACACGCAGGAGGCCCGGCCAGTAGACTCGCGCGCACTGGCTATCCTGAACGACAACGAACACCCCGTGGTGCCGGCCGTTATTGAGGCCCTGCACCATTATCGTATCGAAACCGTGCTTTGGTCGGAGCGTTTCGAACATAAGCAATTGCTTGCCGCATGAGAAGCAGTGCTCCCGCATTCGCCGAAATCCGCGATCTCCGCCGCGTCTTCGACGTGTCGAAACCGCTCCTCAACCGCATCGTCGATCGCGAGCCGAAGCGCTTCCTGACGGCGGTCGGCGGCGTCACCTTCGACATCGCGAAAGGCGAGACCTTCGCGCTCGTCGGCGAATCCGGGTCGGGCAAGTCGACGGTCGCCCGCATGGTCGTCGGCCTGCTGGAGCCGAGTGGCGGGGACGTCACGATCGACGGGATCCCCATGCAGGGAAGCGCCTCGGCCGAGGCGCGGCAGCGCCTGCGCCGACGCATCCAGATGATCTTCCAGGATCCGTATGCGAGCCTGAACCCGCGCTGGCGGGTGGACCGGGTCGTCTCGGAGCCGATCCGGGCCTTCCGGCTGATCGACGGCGAGGCCGCGATCCGGGCGCGGGTCGGCGAACTCCTGGCTTTCGTCGGGCTGCATCCGGATGACGGCCGCAAATTCCCGCACCAATTCTCGGGCGGGCAGCGCCAGCGGGTCGCGATCGCGCGCGCGCTCGCCTCGGATGCCGAATTCATCGTCTGCGACGAGCCGACCTCGGCGCTCGACGTCTCGGTCCAGGCCCAGATCCTGAACCTGATGCGCGACCTCCAGGACCGGCTCGGCCTCACCTACCTGTTCATCTCGCACAATCTCGCGGTCGTGCGGCACATGGCGACCCGGATCGGCGTCATGTATCTCGGCCGCATCGTCGAGGTGGCGGACAGCCGCGAGCTCTTCGCCGCCCCGAAACACCCCTATACGCGCATGCTTCTCGACGCGGTTCCGGACCTCGCCCATATCGGCCGGCGGCGGGAGCCCGTCCGGGGCGAAATCCCGAACCCGATCAGCCCGCCGTCCGGCTGCCATTTCAACCCACGCTGCCCGCATGCGAACGACCGCTGCCGCAGCGAGGTGCCGCTTCTCGCCGACGGGGTCGCCTGCCACGCGATCCACGAGGGCCGGATCCGGCCGGAGCCGCCGGCGCTGGCGCCGGTTCATGCCATCCACCCGGCCGCGACAGGCTGAGACGATGCCGGCCGTCCGGCCCGGCGGGAAGCTTGCATGACCGCCTTCTCTGTTGCCGACGCCGCCGCACGGCTGATCGAGGCCCGGCGCACACGCCGTCCGATCGCGCTGCCGGAGGCGGGGCCGACCTCCACGGACGAGGCCTTCGCCGTGCAGGACGCGGTCGCGGCCTCGCTCGGTCCGGCGGCGGCCTGGAAGGTCGGACGAGGCGGAACGGCAGCCCCGATCGCGGCTTCGCTCGTCCGACCCTCACCCTGCATCTGGCCGGCCGCCGAGCTCCTCCGGATCGGCATCGAGGCCGAGATCGCCTTCCGGATCGGGCGCGACCTCGGCTTCGGGCCGACGCCGCCCGGCGAGGACGAGATCCGCTCCGCGATCGCGTCCATTCACCCGGCGGTCGAGATCGTGGACAGCCGCTTCGACATCTGGCCCGTCCCGGACCGGTTTTGGGCGCTCGCCGACAACCAGAGCAACGGCGGCTTCGTCTATGGGCCGGACGGAAACGTCTGGGACGGCTCGCCTCTCGGCTCGGCCGATGCGACCGTGACAGTCGACGGCGAGCCCATCTTTTCGGAGCGGGGCACCAATCCGGGCGGCGAGCCCTTTCCGTTGCTGGTCTGGCTCGTCGGACATCTGGCCGGGCGGGGCAGCGGGCTTCCGGCCGGCAGCTTCGTCACCACCGGCTCCCTCTGCGGCATCCTCTGGGTCGAGCCGGGTGCAGAGGTCGTGGCAAATGTGGGGGATGTGGGTCGCGTGGAGCTGCGGCTGCCGCGCTGAGCCACCCAGCCGCTCGTCCCGGCGAAAGCCGGGACCCAGCCTTGGGCCGCCTCCTCGTTCCTGGGCCTCGGCTTTCGTGAGGGTGAGCGGCCTCAGTCGAGCCCGAACGCGTCCGGCATGTGGCGGGGCCATTCGCCGGGGGCGAGAAACACCGCGTCGGCCCGGAAAGTGAGGCTGGCGACCGACGGATGGCGGGTGATCCAGGCCCGGGCGGCTCGGCGAATTCGGCGGCGCTTTCCCTCGTCGACCGATTCCAGCGCACCCGCCATCGTGGCCCGGATCTTCACTTCGACGAAAGCGACCGTCCGGCCGCGCCGCATGACGAGGTCGATCTCGCCTCCGGCCTCGGCATAGTTGCGGGCAAGCGGCCGGTAGCCTTTCGCCATGAGCCAGAGCAGTGCCAGCCGCTCCGCGCCGCGGCCGCGAAGGAGCGTGAAACGCCGCCGCCCGGCTGCCGTCCGCACCGGTCAGGGATCCTGGGCGAGGCGCGCCAGGGCGAGCGCCCGGGCATAGACGTCGCGTTTCGCGAGGCCCGTCTCGCCCGCGACCAGGGCGGCCGCATCCTTCACGGTGTGCCGGCCGAGCGCCGCCGCAAGCTTCTCGTCGAGGCTCGCCATGGCGTCCTCGGTCCGGTCCGCCGCCGTCGCGGGGGCGACCAGGACCACGATCTCGCCCTTAGGGGCGGCTTCGCCGGCGTAGGCGGCGGCGAGCGCCGGCAGGGTGCCGCGCCGGACCGTCTCGAAGAGCTTGGTCAATTCCCGGGCGACCGCGGCCGGCCGGTCGCCGAGAACCGCCGCCGTATCCGCGAGCGATGCCGCGAGCCGGTGCGGCGCCTCGTAGAGGACGAGCGTCCCGGGGATCGTCGCGAGTTCCGCGAGCCGGGCGCGGCGGGGGCCGGATTTGTTCGGCAGGAAGCCCTCGAAGAAGAAGCGGTCGGTCGGCAGCCCCGAGACGACGAGCGCGGCCAAGGCCGCCGAGGCGCCCGGGATCGGCACGACCCGGATCCCGGCCGCGATCGCCTCCTCGACCAGGCGATAGCCCGGGTCCGAGACGAGCGGGGTGCCGGCATCGGAGACGAGCGCCAGCGCCTGGCCCTCCTGGATCCGGGCGATCATGCGGCTGCGGGTCGAGCCGACGGTATGCTCGTGGTAGGAGACGAGCGGCGTCGTGATCCCGTAATGGGCGAGCAGCGTTTTCGTCACGCGGGTGTCTTCCGCCAGGACGGCATCCGCGGCCGCGAGGGTGGCGAGGGCCCGCAGCGAGACGTCGGCGAGGTGGCCGATCGGGGTCGCGACCACGTAGAGTCCGGCCGGCAGGGGTTCGGCTTCGGCCGCGAGACCGAAGGCCGTGAAGGTCGCGGGACCGCGGCCGGCGCCGGGCGAGCGCCCGGAGGGGCGGCGCGTGCGATCCGTGCGATTGTCGATGGGACGGTTCATGATGCTATGTCGCACCGGAACGGCCGAGGCGGAAGCATCCTCTACGGAGGCGGCCGTTCAGCACATGTCGTCCATGATACAGGATCGCGAGGGGCCGTGCCCCGCCGCGACCCCGCCGGAGATAGCCCGATGACGTCGCCCCCGATCCTTCGCCGGACCGCGCTCGCGGGTGGCGCGCTCGTCGCCATCACGGGCCTCGTCGGCTGCAACGACAGGCGCCTCCGGGCCGATGTCGGTCCCCTCACGGAGGCCCCTCCCCCGACCCCGTCCGCTCCCGCATCCAGCGGCGTTACGATAGGAATGGGCAGCGTCAAGGTCGCGCTGATCTTGCCCCTGACAGGTCCCGGTCAGGGCGCCATCGCGGGCCAGTCCCTCCGCAATGCGGCCGAGCTCGCCATGACCGAGTTCCAGGGCGCCGACGTCACCATCCTGGTCAAGGACGACAAGGGCACGGCGGAGGGCGCCCGCGAGGCCGCGAACGCCGCGCTTGCGGAGGGCGCCGAACTCGTCATCGGGCCGCTCTTCGCCCCCGCCGTTTCGGCGGCCGGGCAGGTCGCGCGCGCGGCCGGCAAGCCCGTCATCGCCTTCTCGACGGACACCACCATCGCCTCGCGGGGCGTCTATCTCCTGAGTTTCACGCCGCAGCCCGAAGTGGAGAGGGTCGTCTCCTACGCGACCGGGCAGGGCCGCCGCTCCTTCGCGGCCCTGATACCGGAGAGCTATTACGGCAACGTGGTGGAGGGCGCCTTCCGGGAAGCTGCCGCGAAAAGCGGCGCCCGTGTCGTCGCCGTCGAGCGCTACGCGAGCGGCCAGCCCGGCCCGGCCGTACAGCGGCTCACTGCGATCGTCTCCGGCGATGCCGCGCAGGCTGATGCGATCTTCATCCCGGATAGCGGCGAGTCGCTGGCCGCGGTCGGCACCGCGCTCGGCGGGATCAGCTTCAACCCGGGCCGCGTGAAACCGCTCGGGACGGGCGTCTGGAACGACCCGCGGGCGACCAGGATCGCGGCCCTCCAGGGCGGCTGGTATGCGGCCCCCGACCAGGCCGGCTTCGCCGCCTTCTCGGGCCGGTACAGGGCCAAGTTCGGCTCCGAGCCGAGCCGCATCGCGACGCTGTCCTACGATGCCGTCTCGCTCGTCGTGGCCCTCGCCCGGACGCAGGGCCCGGGCCGGTTCTCGGACAGTGTCCTCCTCGGAGCCGCTGGGTTCTCGGGCGTCGACGGTACCTTCCGGTTCCGGTCGGACGGCGGCAACGACCGCACGCTCGCCGTGCTCGAACTCCGTGACGGCACCACGGGCGTGGTCAGCCCGGCGCCGAAGACGCTCGGGGCGGCCTGAGGTCGAAGGTTCACCAGCCGAGGGCGAGCGCCAACCCGAGCCAGAGAGCCGCGTGCAGCGCGCCCGCCGCCACCATGACGCGGAGCGCGCGATCGATGTCGCGCGGGGTGGCGTCGCCGCCCTCCGGATTGAGGAAGGGCTCGTCGACGGGGCCGGCGGCGTAGACACGGGGCCCGGCGAGCCTGAGGTTCAGAGCGCCCGCCATCGCGCTCTCGGGCCAGCCGGCATTCGGCGAGCGGTGGATGCCGGCATCGCGGACCATGACCCGCCAGGCGATGCCGATCCGGCCCCCTGCGGCCGGTGCCGCGAGGGCGATGGCGAGGCCTGACAGCCGGGCGGGGACGAGATTCACGAGGTCGTCGAACCGGGCCGCGGCCCAACCGAAGGCACGGTGCCGCGGCGAGAGGTGGCCGATCATGGAATCGGCGGTGTTGACGGCCTTGTAGGCGACGAGGCCGGGCAGCCCGAGAAGCGCGAACCAGAAGGCCGGCGCGACCAATCCGTCGGAGACGTTTTCCGCCGCCGACTCGATCGCGGCCCGGGCGATCCCCGCCTCGTCGAGGCTTGCCGGATCGCGGCCGACGATCATCGACACCGCATGCCGGGCCGCCGTGATCCCGCCTGCCGCGAAGGCGAGGTCCACCCGGCGCACGTGGTCGTAGAGGCTACGGCCGGCGAGGAGAATGGAGGCCGCGAGCGCGAGCCAGAGCAGGCCGGCGGGCAACGCCCGGAGCCCGACTTCTATCGCGTAGCCGGAGGCGAGCGCGACGGCGACGAGGGCCAGAAGCCCTACGGCGCCGGCCGCCCGCCGGACGGGGTCGCTCCAGCGCTCCAGGTTGAGGAATTCGTCCCCGGTCGCGACGAGCCGGCCGAGCCACACGACCGGATGCGGCCACCGACGCCACAGCCAGTCCGGGTCGCCGACCAGCGCGTCGAGGACGAGCGCGCCGACGAGGATCCAGAGCGCGTCACCGGAGAAGACCATCAATGCAGCCGCTCGACCTCCGCGGCGAGCCGGTCGATCGCGTCCGCGAGCGAGGGGCCGCCGCAATAGGCCGTGAAATTCTCGGGCAGGACGATGCGGAGCGCCGGCGGATAGAGCCGGTCGAGGGCCGGGTGTTTGAGGAGGGCGCTGCCCTGGTCCTCGGCGGCGCCGTCCTCGCTCGAGACGAGGAGCAGGTCGGGCCGCAGTTGCACGACGGTCTCGAGGTCGACCATGCGGCCAAGCCCTCGGCTGAGCGCCGCCCCCGCATTGCGGAGCCCGACCAGGTCCAGGAGCGAGGTCGTGAGCGTATCGCGACCCGAAACCCAGCCCCGGCGCTGGATCGGCAGCACACTGACATTCGTCGCCGCTGCGGCCCGCCGGGCACGGGCGACCGCGGCATCGATGCGGGCCACGGCCTGTTCGGCCCTGTCGTCCTGGCCGAGCAGCCGGCCGGCCTGGCGGATCTGCGCACGCGCCTCGTCCACGGATCGCACCGCATCGAATTCGACGACGCGCAGGCCCTTGTCGCGCAGGAGCTCGCGTGTCGCGCGCTTCGTGAACCGCCCGGCCAGGACCAGGTCCGGCCGGATCGCCAGCACCTCCTCGGCCGTCCCGGAGAGACGCGGGAAGCGGGCCGCCTCCGCGGCCGCGTCGGACCGGAGCGGGTCCCGGGCATAGGGCGAGAGACCGCGGATCTGCCCGGCGTCGGCGAGCCGGACGAGAAGCTGGTCGGTGCAGAGGTTGATCGAGACCGCGCTCGGCTTGGCGACAGCGGGGGATGCGAGCGCGAGGAGGATGGCCGCGACTGCGCCGAAGCGCCGGCACCTAACCCCGTCATTCCGGACGCGGCGCAGCGCGGAGCGATGCTCCGCAGATCCGGAACCCACGGCTCGCACCAGGTGTGGCCCTCCTTCCGGTCTGTCCCCCGTCCATGGGTTCCGGGTTCCGCTTCGCGGCCCCGGAATGACGGACGCCAAGCTCTGCGCGAAAGTCATTCTCCAGCCGGCCCTATCCATCTCGCGAGCTTTGCACCGAAACGCCCGCCCCTGTCATGACCGGCCCTCGTTGCCGCACTCTCTTCGTTCGGGCATGGGACGGCCATGAGCTCCGCCTCCGAGAATCTGGCCTGGCTGCCCGTCGTGCCGGCGCTCGACCCGGCGCTCGCGTCGCGCCTGCGTTGGGCTGTCGACAGCCTCGCGAAGCCGCCGGGCTCGCTCGGGCGGCTCGAGAACCTCGCCGTCAGGCTCGGGACGATCGCAGGCAGCATCCCGCCCCCGCGGATCGAGCGGGCGACCCTCCTCATCTTCGCGGGCGACCACGGCCTGTGCGAGGAGGGCGTGTCGGCCTATCCGTCCACCGTCACGGCCGCGATGGTCCGGACGCTGCTCGCCGGCCGGGCCAGCGCCAATGCGCTCGCTGCCGCGGTGGGCGCCGAGACAACCGTGATCGACATCGGCATCGCGGCGGATCTTCCGGCCCATCCCGGCCTGGTCGACGCCAAGGTTCGCCGTGGAACCCGCAACGCGGCCCGCCAGCCCGCGCTCACCGCGGACGAGGTCGAAGCGGCGCTGGCAGCCGGTGTCGCTGCCGCAGGGCGCGCCGTCGATGCGGGTGCCGATGCGATCCTGCTCGGCGAGATGGGGATCGGCAACACGGCCGCCTCCGCCCTCCTGATGCACCGCCTGCTGCCGGCACCGCTCGCAGATTGCATCGGCCCCGGAGCCGGTCACGATCCGGAAGGGCTCGCCCGCAAGCGCGCGGCGCTGGCCCGGGCAGCCGCCCGGACGGCGGCGACCGAGCCGCTCTCCGTCCTGGCGGAGTTCGGCGGGCTCGAGATCCTCGGCATGGCAGGCGCCGCGATCGGGGCCGCAGCCCGGCGCCGGCCGGTGGTGGTCGACGGCTTCATCGCGGGCGTGGCCGCGCTCGCCGCCTTGCGCTTGAGGCCGGGGATTGGGGACGCGCTCGTCTTCGCCCATCGTTCGGCCGAGACGGGCCACGCCCTCCTCCTCGCGGAACTCGGCGCCGAGCCCTTGCTCGATCTCGGTCTCCGGCTTGGCGAAGGCACGGGCGGGCTTCTCGCCCTGCCGCTGCTGCGGGCCGCGTCCCGCCTCCTCACCGATGTCGCGACGCTGGATGAGGTGCTGGCCGGTGTCGCCTAGGCTCGCCCCGGAGGGCAGGCTCCTCGCTGCAGCGTTCCAGATGCTGACGCGGCTGCCGATGCCGGCCGTCTCCTTGGACGACGACTGGCTGGCGCGGTCGGCCAAATTCTTCCCGCTCGTGGGTCTGCTCGTCGGCGCGCTCTCGGCCTGCGTGCTGACGGGCGCCGCCCTTCTCTGGTCCGGGCCGATCCCGGCCATCCTGGCGGTCGCCGCCGGTCTCCTCCTCACCGGCGCGCTGCACGAGGACGGGCTCGCCGACACATTCGACGGGTTCGGCGGCAGGAGCCGCGAGGCGCGGCTCGCCATCATGAAGGACCCGCACCTCGGCGTGTTCGGGGCGCTGGCGCTGGCCGTGACGCTCGCCCTCAAGGTCGCGGCCCTCGTCGCCCTTGCGCCGCCCCTCGCAGCCGCGGCGCTGGTCGCCGGCGCCGCCGCATCGCGGTTCGGCGCCGTCCTCGTCATGTGGCGAACCGGCTATGCCGGCGACCGCCATGCCGCCAAGGTGCTGCACGGCTCCGGCCGTCCGAACGCCCGCGAAGTCGGCGTCGCGCTGGTTCTCGCCGCCCTCCCCCTCCTTCTGCTCGATCTCGCGACCGCTGCCTGCGCCCTTATGGGGGCGGCCCTCTTCGGTCTCGTCCTTGCCTGGCGAGCCTGCCGCGGCGTCGGCGGCCATACGGGCGACGTGCTCGGGGCCGTGATCGCCGTGTCGGAGGCCGGCTTCCTGCTCGGCGCGGCGGCGGCCTTCGGGCGGCCGTGACCCGGATCGTCGTCTGCCCGACGGAGCATGCCGTCCGCTCCTGCGAGGCATTCCGGCCCTCGCACGCGGTCAGCCTCGCCGCCCCGGGCGGAGCCGTTCCGGACCTCGCCTGCGAAAACCGGCTCGTCCTCCTCTTCAACGACATCGCGGAGCCGAGGCCGGGGCTCGCCGCCCCATGCCGGGACGACATTGCGGCCCTCCTCGCCTTCGGCGCGTCCTGGACCGGGGCCGCGCCGCTCCTCGTGCATTGCCAGGTCGGGATCAGCCGCTCCACAGCGACCGCCTTCATCCTCGCCTGCCAGCGCGAGCCGGACCGCACGGAGATCGCGGTCGCCGAGGTCCTCCGGGCGGCCTCGCCCTGCGCCACGCCGAACCCGCTCATGGTCGCGCTCGCGGACGACCTCCTCGGCCGGGCCGGCCGCATGGTCGACGCCGTGCGCCGCATCGGACGTGGCGCGGATTACCGCTCCTACGAGCGCTTCGAGCTTCGCCTCGCCGCACGGGGCCCGTCGACCCCGGTGTGACCCGGAAGCCGCATGCGGGCGCGAGCGCCGGACGGCAGGCCGGCAGCGCTTGCGCCCGGCGCATCCCTCATGGTCAGGTCGACGCGCTTTCGGTGCCCCGATTCCGGGGTGAAACGGGAATGCGGTGAGGATCTCGGATCCGATGCCGCGGCTGCCCCCGCAACTGTAGGCGGAGAGTCTCGCTCCGACATGCCACTGGCTCAGGCCGGGAAGGCGGAACGGGACGACGATCCGCGAGCCAGGAGACCGGCCGAAAGCGTCACCAGACCCCGCGGCGGTGGGCCGCGAAGGAGTTGTCATGACGCTTTTGCGACCCGGCGCTCTCGCGCCCGTTCTCCTATGCCTGCTCGCCAGTGTCTCGGCGCGGGCACAATCCGCCCCGGTCGAGCTTCCCGACATCGTCGTCACGGCCGACCGGCAGCCCGAGCCGATCGCGCGCTCCGGGAGCGCGATCTCGGTCGTGACCCGCGACGAAATCCAGCGCTTCAACCCGACGTCCTTCGTGGACGCGCTGCGCAGCGTGCCGGGCCTCGACATCACCGAGACGGGCGGTCCGGGCGCGACCACCTCCGTGCGGCTCCGGGGCGCGAATACCGGGCAGACGCTGGTGCTGATCGACGGCATCCGGGTGAACGATTCCGTGCCGGCGAGCGGTGATTTCGACTTCGCGAACCTGCTCCCGTCCGCGATCGACCGGATCGAGGTCCTGCGCGGGCCGCAGAGCGCGCTCTACGGTTCGGACGCGATCGGCGGCGTCATCAACATCATCACGAAGTCCGGCGGCGGCGAACCTCGCTTCGAGGCCCGGACCGAGGCCGGCAGCTACGGTACGCTGAACACGAGCGCGACCGCCTTCGGCTCGGCGGGTCCCTGGTCCTACGCCTTCTCCGGAGGCGGCCAGAAGAGCGCCGGCTTCTCGCGCTACGGCTTCCGCATCGGCCAGCTCGAGCGGCGGTTCGGCGGCTTCGAGCCCGACGGTTTTTCACGTTGGGGCGGCTATGGCCGGCTCGGCTATGATGCGGGCGAAGGCGTGAAGCTCGAGTTCGGAATCTTGTCCTCGAAGACCACTTCGGAGCTCGACGCCGCCTCCTCGACCCTGCCCCGCCTGACCCAGGCCACCGGCCCGACGCGCATCTTCCCCGACACCCCGGGCGAGGCCGAGCGGCGGTTCACGCAGGTCTTCGCCCGCGGCACGGCCGAACAGGGACCGCTGACCCACAGCCTGACCGTCTTCGCCAACCAGACCGACCGCTACTTCCGCGAGACGAGCTACCGCACGAACGTCCTGCGGCAGAATACGACGACGACCAACACCGACTTCTTCAGCGACCGTCTCGGCGCCGAATACCAGGGCACCCTGAAGCTCGACGCGTTCGGGTCGCTGATTTTCGGCGGCAAGTTCGAGACGGAGCGGGGCCGCACCTTCTCGCAAACCCTCTCGCCGGTGCCGCGGCCGCGCTTCGGCACCTTCGACGGCGAGCAGAACACGCGCGCCCTCTTCGCGCTCTACAGCCTGCCTGTCGGGGAGCGCATCATCCTGACCGTCGGCGGCCGCCACGACGAGGTCGGCCAGCGCGACTTCGATACCTGGCGGGCCACCGGCGCCTATCTGATCCCGGAGACCGGGACGAAGCTTCGGGCGAGCGGCGGCACGGGCGCGAAAGCCCCGACGCTGTTCCAGCTCTTCTCGCCGCAGAACGGCAATCCCGCCCTGTCTCCCGAGACCAGCATCGGCTGGGACGCCGGCGTGGACCAGACCGTCCTGGACGGACTCGCCAAGGTCTCGGCGACGGTGTTCGGCAACAGGTTCCAGGACCTGATCGAGTTCGACTCGGTCACCCAGCGCTATTTCAACACCTCGCGGGCGAAATCCTCCGGGGTCGAGATCGAGGCGTCGCTGACGCTGGTGCCGGACTGGGTGCGGATCTCCGGCGCCTATACGAACCTCAACGCCAAGGACGAGCGGACCGACCGCACCCTGCAGCGACGGCCGGATCATGTCGGCCGGATCTCGGTCGCGCTCACGCCGCTCGACGGGTGGCTGGTCGAGCCCCGGGTGACCATCGTGTCGCGCCGCTTCAGCGGCTCGAACGAGACCCAGCGGCTGCCGCGCTACGCCCGGCTCGACCTCTATAGCGAGTACAAGATCGACGAGACCTGGCGCGTCTTCGGCCGGATCGAGAACCTCACCGACACCCGCTACCAGGAGGTCCTGAACTACGGCACCACCGGCCGCGCCGCCTATGCCGGGCTCGGCGCCACGTGGTAGCCAGGGCGATGGCGTTCAGCCCCCTCCACCATGCCGCCGGCTTCGCCGGACGGCATGGTCCCCCTCCCCCAGAGGGGGAGGAGACGGTGCCGCTCCATCCCGCGTGGGTGCTCTGCCGTGATAGTGCCGCCTGGTCTCCTCCCCCCATGGGGGAGGGGGACCACCCGAAGGGTGGTGGAGGGGGGAGGCCGTGACCCGTCCCGAAAGCCGAACGCTCGTCCCACTCGTCCTCGCGACCCTCCTCCTCGCGCTCTTCCTCGTCTCCCTCGGGATCGGCCCGGTGCGCCTCGCGCCCTGGACCGTGGCCCGCGCCCTCCTCGGCTTCGGGACCGAGACGGACCGGATCATCGTGGCCGAGATCCGCCTGCCGCGGGCGATCCTGTCGGTCGCGATCGGGGCGGTGCTCGGCCTCTCCGGGGCCTCCATGCAGGGCCTTCTCCGCAACCCGCTAGCCGCGCCGTCGCTCTTCGGCGCGCCGCAGGCTGCCGCCTTCGGGGCTGTGGCCATGCTCTCGCTCGGGCTCGCGGACGCGCTCTCCTACGCCCTGCCGGCGGCCGCGATCCTCGGCGCCTTCCTGTCGGTCTTCGGCCTCGTCGCCATCGCGGGACGGCGGGCGGGGCTGACGCTCCTGATCCTGTCCGGGCTCGCCATCTCGAGCCTGGCCGGGGCTGCGACGGCACTTGCCCTCAACCTCGCGCCGAACCCGTTCGCGGCGCTCGAGATCGCGTTCTGGCTGCTCGGCTCGCTCGAGGATCGCTCGATGCGGCATGTCGCGATGGCCCTGCCCTTCATCGCGGCAGCAGTCGTGATCCTGTTCTCCTGCCGGGGCTCGTTCCGGGCGCTGACCCTCGGCGAGGAGGCGGCGCAGAGCCTCGGGATCCGGGTGTCGGCTCTCCGCTTCGCCGTGATCGTCGGCGTGGCGCTCGGCGTGGGCGCGGCGGTCGCGGTCGCCGGCACGATCGGCTTCATCGGCCTCGTCGCGCCGCACCTCGTGCGGCCGCTGGTCCGGTACGATCCCGCCCGGCTGCTGCTCCCCGCCGCGCTCGCCGGCGGCATCCTTCTGACGGCCGCCGACATCGCCGTGCGGCTGATCCCGTCCACGACCGACATCAAGGTCGGCGTGCTGACGGCGCTGATCGGCGTACCGTTCCTGCTCTACCTGATCGTGCGGGAGCGGCGCCGCCTCGGCGCCGGGATGCTCGCGTGACCCTCGTGCTGCAGGACCTCACCGTGCTGTTCGGCGAGCGCCCGGTCGTGGACCGCGTCTCGCTGACGCTCCCGCCCGCCTCCCTCGTCGCGCTCGTGGGACCGAACGGCGCCGGCAAGACCTCCCTCTTGCGTGCGCTGGTCGGGCTCGTGCGGGCCACCGGCACGGCCCGGCTCGACGGCGCCGACCTCGCCCGGATGGCGCCGCAGGCCCGCGCCCGGGCGCTCAGCTACCTGCCGCAGGGGCACGAGGCGCATTGGCCGCTGCCGGCCCGGGACATCGTCGCGCTGGGCCGGATCCCGCACGGCGCGAGCGACCCATCGCGGCTGCGGCCGGAGGATTCTACGGCCGTCGACGACGCGATGCGGATCACCGGGACCGGCTACCTCGCCGACCGGCCCGTGACGACGCTCTCCGGAGGCGAGCGCGCCCGCGTTGCCTTGGCCCGGGTCTTCGCGGTTGGCGCCAGGCTCATCCTCGCCGACGAACCGACCGCCGCGCTCGACCCGCGCCACCAGATCGACGTCATGCGGGCCTTGCAGGAGGCCGCCCGCGCCGGCGCGCTCGTGATCGCGGTGACCCACGATCTCGGCCTCGCGGCTCGCTTCGCCGACCGCGTCGTCGTCATGATGGCCGGGCGGGTGGAGGCGGACGGCGCACCTGACGCGGCGCTCGCGCCCGAGGTGCTGCGGCGCGTCTTCGGGGTCGAGGCCTACCGGGCCGAGCATGGGGGCCGGATGGTGGTGGTGCCCTGGTCATAGCGCCGGAGCGCGGCCGCGAGCCGGTCGAACCCAGCCTCGTCCGGCGGCAGCCCGAACCGGAGGAGGTCCGGCGCCCAGGTGAAACGCCGGACCCAGATATGCTCCGCCGCGAGAGCCTCATGCAGCGCACGGGCTTCGGGATGGCGCGCCAGCCGGTAGAGGCTCGTCCCGCCGACGATCTCGAGGCGGCCCGCTTCTAACACGCGATCCAGCGCGGCCGCCTCACCGGCGAGTCGCGCCCGCATGCCATGGGCCCAGCCATCATCCGCCAGGGCCGCGGCCCCGATCGCGAGCGCCGGGCCGGAGACGGCCCAGGGCCCGAGGGCGGCCCGGATCGCGTTTGCGATAGGCTGGCCCGCGACCGCGAAGCCGAGCCGGAGGCCGGCGAGTCCGTAGAACTTCCCGAACGATCGCAGGACGACGACCGGATAATGCGCGACCAGCGCGACGCTCGTTCGCTTCGGGACGATGTCGGCGAAGGATTCGTCCACGATGAGCCAGCCGCCCCGCTCCTGGCAGAGGCGGGCGGCGTCGAGCAGCTCTCCGTCCGAAAGGAGCCGTCCGTCGGGGTTGTTCGGGTGGACGACGACGAGGTGGCGGGCGTCGTGCGGGCTTCGAGGCTCGCCCGCCCACGTCGCGGGACCGGCTCGCACCTCAGCCTGAGGACGTGAGTGGATTCCACGACCCTCCTCATCCTGAGGTGCCCCGCGAAGCGGGGCCTCAAAGGACGCGCCACGCCCTGGCTGGCCCACGAACGCGGACACGTCTGTGATTTCGTGCACGTCCACCCCGGCCAGCCGCCAGCTCGCTTCGTGCTCGGCATAGGTCGGGCCTAGCACGGCCACGCCGCCCGGCGGTGCGAGGCGGGGCAGCCACTGGATCAAGGCCTGGGTTCCGGGCGCGGCCACGATCCCGGCTTCATCCGGGACACGGTACGCGGCCCGGGCGGCTCCGAGCAGGCTTTCCGCGTCGGGAGCCGAAGGCAGCCGCTCCCAACCCTGCCGCGCCAGCGCCTCGGGCACGGGCCAAGGATGGGGATTGATGCCGGTCGAGAGGTCGAGCCAGGGCGGATCGCCCGCGCCGTGGCGGGCCATCGCCTCCGTGAGATCGCCGCCGTGGATCATGGGCCCGAACGGAGTCGCCGCCTCTCCCTCCCCGGAGGGGAGGGCCGAGTCGGCGAAGCCGAACCGGGGTGGGGACACCCGGCCCCGTGACCCCACCCCGGTTCGAAGCTGCGCTTCGACTCGCCCTCCCCTCCGGGGAGGGACAGCGGCCGCGGCCGCGGCCGGGATGACGGGTCAGGCGCCAAGGGCCCCATCCAGCACCCGGGCGACATGCAACGCGTCCCGGCCCGTGCCGTCGTGGATCTGGTGGCGGCAGCTCGTGCCGTCGGCGACGACGAGATCGTCCGGTCCCGCTGCCCGGACCGCCGGGAGGAGCGCCAGCTCGGCCATCGCGAGAGACACGTCGATCGTGTCGGCCCGATAGCCGAACGCGCCGGCCATGCCGCAGCAGGAGGATTCGATCGGCTTCACGTCGAGACCCGGTATGGCGCGGAGCACCTGCTCCACAGCGCCCATCGCCCCGAAGGCTTTCTGGTGGCAATGGCCGTGGAGATGGGCCACCCGCCCGCCCTGGTCCCGCAGCGGCAGGCGCACGCGACCGGCCGTCAGATCGGCCGCCAGCGCCTCCTCCAGCAGGAACGAGGCGAAGGCCAGGGGATCGGCCTCGGCCTTGGGCAGGAGCGAGCCGAACTCGTCCCGGAAGGTGAGCAGGCACGAGGGTTCGAGTCCGACCACGCGCGCTCCGCGGGCGACGTAGGGTGCCAGCGCGTCGAGGGTGCGGCGCGCTTCGCGCCGGGCCGCGTCGACCATCCCGGCGGACAGATAGGTCCGGCCGCAGCAGAGCGAGCGGCCTCCCTCCGGCGCCACCCGGTGCAGACGGTAGCCGGCGGCCACGAGCACCCGCTCGGCCGCGTCCAAATTTTCTGGCTCGAAAGCCCGGTTGAAGGTGTCCGCGAAGAGGACGAGGTCGAGCCCATCCCCTCGTACCGCCTCCGGGCCGGAGGGCGCGCGGTGCTCGCGCCAGGGTTTTCGCCAGCGCGGCAGCGAGCGGCGGGACGACAGGCCGAGGAAACGCTCGGTCGCGCGCGCGATCGGGCCGATCCGGTCGCGCAGGTTGAGGAGCGGCGCGAGCCGGGCCGCGACGGGCGCATAGCGCGGAAGATGCGCGACAAGCCGCTCGCGAAGCGGCAGCCCGTGCCGGGCATGGTAGTGGGAGAGGAACTCGACCTTCATCTTCGCCATGTCGACGCCGGTCGGGCATTCGCGGCGGCAGCCCTTGCAGGAGACGCAGAGGTCGAGCGTCGCCTTCATCTCGTGCGACGTGAAGGCGTCCGGCCCGAGCTGGCCCGAGATGGCGAGGCGGAGCGAGTTGGCGCGGCCGCGGGTGACGTGCTGCTCGTCCCGCGTGACCATGTAGGACGGGCACATCACGCCGGAGGTCTTCCGGCAGGTGCCGTTGTTGTTGCACATCTCGACGGCGCGGCCGAAGCCGCCCCAATCCGACCAGTCGAGCGCCGGCCGGACCGGCTCGGCCGTATCGTAGCCGGGCGGGAAGCGCATCAGCGCGCGGTCGTCCATGCGGAGCGGCCGGACGACCTTGCCGGGATTCAGCTCCGCCTTGGGGTCGAAGGCATCCTTCACCTCCTCGAAGGCCGCGACGAGCCTGCGGCCGAACATCCGCTCGTGAAACTCGGAGCGCGAGATGCCGTCGCCATGCTCGCCCGAATGCGACCCCTCGAAGCGCCGGACGAGGTCGCAGGCCTCCTCGGCGACCGCCCGCATCGTGCGCGCGCCCGCCTCGCCCTTCATGTTCAGGATCGGCCGCACATGCAGGCAGCCGACCGAGGCATGCGCGTACCAGGTGCCGCGCGTGCCGTGGCGGGCGAAAAGCTCGGTGATGGCGCTTGTGTAATCGGCCAGGTACTCGAGCGGCACCGCGCAATCCTCGATGAAGGAGATCGGCTTCCCGTCGCCCTTCATCGACATCATGATGTTGAGGCAGGCCTCGCGCACCTCCCAGACCGAGCGCTGTCGCGGCGGCTCGACGACCTCGACCACGCTGTCCGGGAAGCCGTGATCGGCCATGGCCTGGTCGAGACGGCGCAGGTCCTGCCGCAGCCCGGCGAGGTCGTCGCCCGCGAACTCGACCAGGAGCAGGCAGTTCGGCCGTCCCTTGGTGATGTCGGCGAGCGTGCGCCTGAACATCGGGATGTCGGCGCCGAGCACGAGCACGTTCTCGTCGACGAGCTCGACCGCGACCGGTCCGAGTTCGACGAGATGCCGCGTCGTCTCCATGGCGGACCGGAAGGACGGGAAGTGGCAGACGCCCATCACCCGATGAACCGGCAGGGGCGACAGCTTCAGCGTCACGGCCGTCGTCAGCGCGAGCGTGCCCTCGCTGCCGACCAAGAGGCCGGCGAGGTTCGGCCGCTCCGTCAGGAGCGCGTCGAGATTGTAGCCGCCGACCCGGCGCTGCACCTTCGGGAAGACCCGGTCGATCTCGGACCGCTCGCGGTCGGCCAGCGCCACCATGCGGTCGGCCAGGCTCTCGGCCGCCTGTGATCCTGTGATCCCGGGATCATTGGCTCCCCGGATCCCTGACCTGATGGCGGTCCCGTCCGGCAGCAGGGCTTCGATCGCGAGCACGTTGTCGACCATCTTGCCGTAGCGGATCGAGCGGGCGCCGCAGGAATTGTTGCCGGTCATGCCGCCAATGGTGCAGCGGCTCGCGGTCGAGGGCTCGACCGGGAAGAAGAGGCCGTCGCGGCGCAGCCGCCCGTTCAGGTGTTCGAGGACGAGACCCGGCTCGACCGTCGCGGTTTCCGCGGCGAGATCGAACTCGCGGATGTTGTTGAGGTGGCGCGAGAAGTCGACGACGAGGCCCTGCCCGACGGGCTGCCCGTTCTGCGAGGTGCCACCGCCGCGCGCGACCACCGAAATGCCCGCCTCGCGAGAGATCGCGAGCGCGGCCGCGACGTCGTCACGGCTCTTCGGGAAAACCACGCCGGCCGGGATGATCTGGTAGATCGAGGCGTCGGTCGCGTAGCGACCCCGGGTGAAGGCGTCGAAGCGAACCTCGCCCTGCAGGGCCTGGGTCAGGCGGCGTTCGATTGCGAGATCGCGGGAAAGAGTGGTCATGCGGCCCCCCTCCACCAGGCTTCGCCTGGTCCCCCTCCCCCAGAGGGGGAGGAGACGATGCGGCCGCCTCCTGCGTCTCCTCCCCCTTTGGGGGAGGGGGACCGCCCGAAGGGCGGTGGAGGGGGCTCGCTCGGACGTATCCTTGCCTCGTGTGTCGAGACGGGGTCCGCGGAGGCGAACGTCCTGAGATTGACCATCCTGCCGCGATACCCGATCAGATGCCGGGAAGGAAACGCCGCCCGGAGGACCCGACCATGAGCTACCATCCCGGCCGCCATTTTTTGCAGATCCCCGGCCCGTCGAACACGCCGCTCCCCGTCCTGGCCGCCATCGCGAAGCCGACGATCGACCATCGCGGGCCGGAATTCGGCAAGCTCGGCCGCGAGGTGCTGGCCGGGATCCGGACGATCTTCAAGACCGAGAAGCCGGTCGTGATCTACCCCGCCTCCGGCACCGGCGCCTGGGAGGCCGCGCTCCTCAACACGCTCTCGCCCGGCGACCGGGTGATCATGTTCGAGACCGGCTGGTTCTCGACCCTGTGGAGCCGGATGGCATCGAAGCTCGGCATCGAGGCCGAGGTGATCCCGGGCGACTGGCGCCACGGCGTCGATGCCGGCGCCATCGGCGCGCTCCTCGCCGAGGACAAGGAGAAACGGATCAAGGCGGTCTGCGTGGTCCACAACGAGACCTCGACCGGCGTGGCCTCCGGCATCCCGGCCGTGCGGCGCGCGATCGACGCGGCCGGCCATCCGGCCCTCCTCATCGTCGACACGATCTCCTCGCTCGGCTCGATCGATTACCGGCACGACGAATGGGGCGTCGACGTCACCGTCGGCGGCTCGCAGAAGGGCCTGATGCTGCCGCCCGGCCTCTCCTTCAACGCCGTCTCGGATAAGGCCCGGGCGGCCGCGAAGACCGCGAAGCTGCCGCGCTCCTTCTTCGACTGGGAGGAGATGTTCGCGATCAACGACAAGGGCTTCTTCCCCTACACGCCGTCGACCAACCTGCTGCAGGGCCTCAAGGTCGCGATCGACATGCTGCACGAGGAGGGGCTCGACAACGTTTTCGCCCGACATGACAGGGCAGCGGAGGCGACGCGCCGCTGCGTCCGGCATTGGGGCCTGGAGATCCAATGCGCCGACCCGGCCGAATATTCCTCGGTCCTCACCGCGATCCGGCTGCCCGAGGGCCATTCCGCCGACGCGCTCCGGGCCGAGATCCTCGAGCGTTCGAACATGTCGCTCGGCAACGGCCTCGGGCCGCTGGCCGACAAGGCCTTCCGCATCGGCCATCTCGGCGATTTCCACGACCTCATGGTCACGGGCGTGCTCACCGGCGTCGAGATGGGTTTGCGCGCCCGCGGCATCCCGCACCGCGCCGGCGGCGTCGCGGCCGCGATGGACTATCTCGGCGGCAACCGGGGCGCGATGGCCGCCGCGGCGGAATAGCGGACGCGGCTTGTCCCTCCCCCTTGCTCAGGGGAGGGCGTATCCGGCCGGGTGGCTCCGGCCAGAGCCTCTCACGATGCCGGCGGCGCCCTTCCCTGATCAATCGGCGAACACGCCCGCCTTGCGGATCACGGGCGCCCATTTCGCGACCTCCGCGACGAGATGGGCCCGCAAGGCCTCCGGCGTCACCCGGCTCTCCTCGATCGGCTGCAGGCTGAGCGCCACGAAACGCTCCTTCACGGTCTGGTCGCGAAGCGCCGCCCGAAGCGCCACGAGGAGCCGGTCGATGACGGCGGGCGGCGTGCCGCGCGGGGCATAGAGGCCGTACCAGGTCGAGACGTCGAAACCCTTGAGGCCCGCCTCGTCGGCGGTCGGCACCTCCGGCAGGTTCGGCAGGCGCGACAGGGTGGAGACGGCGAGCGCCTTCATCTTGCCCTCCTGCACGTAGGGCGTCGGGCCGTTCGCCGGATCGCACCAGAGGTTGAGCCGTCCGGCCATGACGTCGATGAGGGCCGGCCCGCCGCCGCGATACTGGACGGTGGTGAGCTTCGTGCCGACCCGGTCCATGAGCAGCAACCCGCACAGGTGCGAGGCCGATCCGATCCCGGCATTGCCGAGGAGGACCCGGTCGGGATTGGCCTTGATATGGGCGATCGCCTCGGCGAAGGACGTGCCCGGAAAGTCGTTCGGGGCGACGATGATCATCGGAGCGTCGGTCACGAGGCCGATCGGCGCGAAATCCTCGACCGGGTCGTAGGGCAGCTTCCGGAACAGGGTCACGCTGGTCGCCTGGCCGACATGCATGAGGAGGATCGTGTAGCCGTCGGGCGCGGCCTTCGCGACGCGGTTCGTGCCGATGGTGCCGCCCGCCCCGACGGCATTTTCCACCACGATGGTCGGTCCGAGGGCGGCCCCCATCGCGGGGCCGAGGAGCCGGCCGATGATGTCGCCCGGGCCTCCCGCCGAGAACGGCACCACCATCGTGACCGGCCGGTTCGGGAATTCCTGCGCCCCGGCCGGCGCGCACGCGACGCCACATGCCCAGAACAGCAGCACCAGTCCGACCCGCGCGATCATGCGCCCCTCCCTTTTCGATGCCCGACTTGTCCCGGGCGCGAAAACCGCGGAGAGACAGACGGGTTGCGGCTGAGCTGACTGTCTGACAATCTGTTTGTCAAGAAACAGGCGCGTGGGAGGTTCGGGTGGGTTTGCTGGCGCGCGTCGTCCTGGGTCTTGTCCTCCTGACGGGACCGTCCTGGGGACAGTCCTTCCCGAGCCGCCCGATCACGCTCGTCGTGGCAGCAGCGGCCGGCGGCACGACGGACGTGCTCGCCCGCTTCGTCGCGAAGGCGATGAGCGAGAATCTGCGCCAGTCCGTCGTCGTCGAGAACGTGGTCGGCGGCGGCGCGACGGTCGGGACCCGTCGCGTGGTCCGGGCGGAGCCCGACGGCTATTCCCTGATCTTCGGCAATATGGGGTCGCTCGCCGCCAATCTGTGGCTCTTCCCTCAGCTCGGCTTCGACCCGCGCCAGGACCTGGCGCCGGTCGGCCTCGTGGCGACCGTGCCGATGGTGCTGTCGGTCAGCAACAAGAGCGGCGTGCGCGACCTCGCCGGCTTCCTGGCCAAGCTCCGCGCCTCCGACAAGGGCGTGAATTTCGGCCATGCAGGCCCGGGCACCACGGGCCACCTCGCCACCGCGACCTTCCTGCACGTCACCGGCACGAAGGCGACCGACATCGCCTATCGGGGAGCCGGGCCGGCCATCAACGACCTCCTCTCCGGCGTGATCGATGCCGTAATCGACCAGACCGTGACCATGATCCCGCTCCATACGGGCGGCAGCGCCAAGGCGATCGCGGTCACGGCCAAGGCGCGGCTCGCCCAGTTGCCGGACGTGCCGACCTTCGCGGAAGCCGGCGCGCCGCAATTCGACCTCGCGGTCTGGAACGCGATCGCGGCGCCCGCCGCGACGCCCCGTCCGGTGCTCGACCGGCTCGAAGCCTCGCTGAAGCTGGCGCTCGCCGACCCCGACCTCCGGCGCCGCTTCGCGGATCTCGCGGCGGAATTGCCGGAGGCGGACCAGCAAGGGGGCGAACCGCTGCGCCGCCTCATCGCAGCCGATGCCGAGCGCTTCGGCGTCATCATCAAGGCCGTCGGGTTGAAGGCCGAATGACAGTGCGGCTACCCGCTTCTCCCCTTGCGGGAGAAGGGATGCCGCCTACGAGTTCTGATCAGAAATCCAAGGAGATCATACATGGCTGAAACGATCGGCTTCATCGGCCTGGGCAATATGGGCACGCCGATGGCGACCCGGCTGGCGGAGGCCGGACACGGCCTCGTCGTCCACGACACCCGCGACAACGTCATCGGGCCCTTCCTCGAGAAGGGCGCCGCCCGCGCCGGCTCGGCCGAGGATGTGGCGTCGCGGGCCGAGACGGTCCTGGTCAGCCTGCCGACGCCCGACATCGTGGAAAAGGTGGTGCTCGGCGAGGGCGGCATTTCCGGGGGGTCGATGGTGAAGACCGTCGTCGACCTGTCGACCACCGGCCCGCGGGTCGGCGCCGCGATCGCCGCGAAGCTGAAGGAGCGCGGCATCACCTTCGTCGATTGCCCCGTCAGCGGCGGCGTCGGTGGCGCCAAGGCCGGCACGCTCGCCGTCATGGTCTCGTGCCCTCGGCCGACCTACGACCGGCTCGAGCCGATGCTGAAGAACATCGGCAAGGTCTTCTTCATCGGCGAGGCGCCGGGCTCGGCCCAGATGATGAAGCTCTGCAACAACCTGATGTCGGCCTCCGCCATGGCGATCGCGGCCGAGGCGATCACGGCCGGGGTCAAGGCCGGGATCGACCCGGCCGTGATGGTCGACGTGATCAACGTCTCCTCCGGCATGAACACGGCGACCACGCAGAAATTCCCGAAATCGATCCTGAACCGCCGCTTCGATTACGGCTTCTCGACCGGGCTCATGTTCAAGGACGTCCGGCTCTGCCTAGAGGAGGCGGAGGGGATGGGCCTCGATCTCGAGACCGCCAAGGCGGTGCGGTCCATCTGGCAGAAGATGAACGACCAGTTCGGGCCGGAGAGCGACTTCACCCGCATCGTCGAGATGGTGGAGCGGCCGGCGGGGGTGACGGTCGGAAAACCTGGGTAGCAACCCCGCTCACCCCGGCGAAAGCCGGGGTCCAGCCTGCCCCGCGAAGATCGATCCCGGCTTTCGCCGGGATGAGCGGCGACGGAGAACACAGATGGCCGAACTCGAACCCTACGAGATCCACGCGATCCGCTACGCCCACAACACGCACGCCACCACGCGCGAAAACTTCCTAGGCGGAGACCCGCACGACGCTCCGATGCCGCTCGACTATTTCGTCTGGGCGATCCGAGGCAACGGCCGCACGGTCATCCTCGACACGGGGTTCGACGAGGCGATGGGGGCGAAGCGCAAGCGCGGTTTCATCCGCTCGCCGGGTGAGGGCCTGCGCTGCATCGGCATCGACCCGGACGCGATCGAGGACGTGGTCGTCAGCCACCTGCATTACGACCATTGCGGCAATTACGGCCTCTTTCCGCGCGCCCGCTACCACCTCCAGGATGCCGAGATGGCCTACGCGACCGGCCGCTGCATGTGCCACCCGGTGCTTCGGGTGCCCTTCGAAGTCGAGGACGTCACCGCGATGCTCCGCAAGGTCTTCGAGGGTCGCGTCACCTTCCACGACGGCGACCGCGAGATCGCGCCCGGCCTCTCCGTCCACCGCCTCGGCGGCCATTCGAAGGGACTGCAGGCCGTGCGCGTGTGGACGCGGCGCGGCTGGATGGTGCTCGCCAGCGACGCGAGCCATTTCTACGCCAACATGGAAGGCGGCCGGCCCTTCCACCTCCTCCACAGCGTCGAGGACACGCTCGAGGGCTATCGCCGCCTCTACGAGCTCGCGAGCGACCGGGCGAATGTCATCCCGGGCCACGACCCGATGGTGCTGGAGCGCTACCCGGCCTCGGCGCCGGGGCTCGAGGGGATCGCCGTCCGGCTGGATGCGGATCCGCGCTGATCATCCGCTCACACCGGCGAATGCCGGTGCCCAGGGCGGGGCTGGATCCCGGCTTCCGCCGGGATGACAGGGGTAAGGGCTGGATCGCCCGCTCACACCGGCGAAAGCCGGTGTCCAGGGCGAGGCTGGATCCCAGCTTCCGCCGGGATGACAGGGGTAAGGGTTTGATCGCCCGCTCACACCGGCGGAAGCCGGTGCCCAGAACCAGCGTCGAAGCTGGGTCCCGGCTTTCGACGGGATGACAAGGGTAAGGGCTTGATCGCCCGCTCACACCGGCGGAAGCCGGTGCCCAGGGCGCGGGCTGGATCCCGCCTTTCGACGGGATGAGCGGGGTGGAGCCTACACCCCCTTGCCCCAGAACGGCTTCGCGGTCGCGAGCTCGGTCGGGAACACGGTGTAAGGCACGCCCCCCTGCCACTGGATCACGGTCAGTCCGGCCCCGACCCGGCGGCCCTTCTCGTCGAACTTGATCACGCCGCCGGGGAAGAATTTCGACGGCCCTGCGTCCATCGTCCGGAGCGCCTCGGCGACGGCGAGGCGATCCGCCTTGCCGGCCTTTTCCAATGCATCCTTGATGATCCACATGTCGCCGTAGGTCGAGACGGTGTTCTGATTGGCCCACGGCTGCTGATAGCGCGTCTTGAGATCGGCGATCAGCTGCTCCTCGCCCTTCACGCCCCAATTGCCGACGCAGGACAGCACGCCCTGCAGGAGGTCGGCCGAGACCGTGTTCAGCATGTCCGGCATGGCGATGGCGATGCCGAAGGAGATGGTCGGGACGCGGCCCTGGCCGAGGCCGAACTCGTTCATCTTCTCGAGGACGAGCTTCGCGTCCGAGATCACGGTGGGCAGGAAGAAGAACAGGTCCGGCCGCGCCGCCCGGACCTTCTGGACGAGCGGCGTCGCGTCGGCGATCGGCGGCGTGAAGGTCTCGTCGACGACGAGTTTCAGGCCCAGCCGCTGCAGCAGTCCCTCGCGCATCGGCTTCACGGAGGCGATCGAGGCGCCCGTATTGTCGGTCACGATCGCGACGGTCTGCGGACGCTTGCCAGATGCGGTCTCGGCGAGCTTCAGGATTTCCGGAAGCGCCTGCTCGGCCTGGGCGGCGGCGGTTGCCGAGGTCTGGAAGACGTATCGGAAGCCGCGCTCGGTGATCAGGTCCGAATAGGACAGCGTCAGGACCGGGATCTGCGCCCGCTCGGTGACTTCCGTGACGGCGAGCGTGAAGGAGGACAAGTAGGCGCCGCTCGCGGCCACGATCCCCTTCTCCTGCGCGACCATGCGCTGGGCGGCGTTCTTGGCCTTCTCGGTCGAGTCGCCGCAATCCAGGACGACGAGCTTCAGCTTCGCCCCGCCGAGCGCCTTCACGCCGCCGGCCTTGTTGATATGCTCGATCCCGAGCTCTCCGCCCTGCCGCATGTCCTCGCCGAAGCGGGAATACATGCCCGAGATCGGGACGAGGAGCGCGACCTCCACCTCGGCCGGGTTCTGCGCGCGGGCGAGGTTCGGGGCGGCAACGGCCGCCGCCGCGGTCGTGCCGAGGAGCGTGCGTCGGGTGATGGTGGTGTCGGTCGTCATGGTGTTTCCCTCCCTTGTGTTGTTGTGGTTCGCTTCGTCTTCTCATCCGCTCATCCCGGCGAAAGCCGGGATCCAGTTGCGGCCGGGTTCCTGGATCCCGGCTTTCGCCGGGATGAGCGGTGGGGTGCTTCCCCGAGCCGGCATTTTCTATTGGTTCAGGATCTCGTAGAGATCATCCCAGTTCGGATTAGCACTCTCGATCAGCTGGATCTTCCAGCGCCGCTGCCACTCCTTCATCTGCCGCTCGCGCTGGAATGCAGCCTCGCGAGTTTCGAAGACGTCGTACCAGACCAGTGTCTTGACGCCGTACCGGCGGGTGAAGCCGGGATTTCTCCTGTCCTGTGCTGGTAGACGCGCCGCCCGATGTCGTCCGTCATCCCGATGTAGAGCGTACCGTTCCGCTTGCTGGCGAGGATGTAGACGTAGAACGCCACCTGGCCCTCCGCTCACCCCGGCGAAAGCCGGGGTCCAGAACCCTCGTCAGCCTAGATCCTGCACTTGGCCTGGATCCCGGCTTGCGCCGGGATGAGCGGAGGAGACCTTAGCCCCGCTTCGGCCAGAATGGCTCCGCCATCGCGATCTCCTTCGGGAAGACCGTGACGGGCACCCCGTTCTGCCATTGGACGATGGTGACGCCGGCCCCGACCCGGCGGCCCTTGTCGTCGAATTTCAGCTGGCCGCCCGGATAATATTGCGCCGGCCCGCCATCGAGGGTGCGGAGCGCCTGGGCGACGGCCTCCTTGTCCGCCTTGCCGGCCTTTTCGAGCGCGGCCGCCATCAGCCAGATGTCGCCGTAGGTCGAGATGACGTTCTGGGTCGCCCAGGGCTCGTTGTAGCGCTTCTTCACCTCGGCGATGAGCCGCTCGTGGCCCTTGAAGCCCCAATTGGCCACGATCGTCATCACGCCCTGCATCACCTGCGGCGAGACGCTCTGGAGCACGTCGGGCTCGGCGATGGTGATCGAGAAGGAGATGGTCGGAACGCGGCCCTGGCCGAGGCCGAACTCGTTCATCTTCTCCACCAGCAGCTTCGCGTCCGAGACGGCGTTCGGCATCGCGAAGAGGAGATCGGGCCGCGCCGCCCTGACCTTCTGGATGAGCGGCGTCGCGTCGGAGAGCGGCGGCGTCCAGACCTCGTCGACGACGAGTTCCAGGCCGAGCTGCTTGAACAGCGTGTCCTTCAGCGCCTTGGCGGTCGCGACCGAGGTCGCGGTGTTGTCCATCACGATCGCGACCGTCTTCGGCCGCTTGCCGGAGGCCGATTCGGCGAGTTTCATCAGCTCCGGAAGGCCCTGCGCCGACTGCGAGCTGGCGGTCGCGGCGGTCTGGAAGATGTATTTGAAGCCGCGGTCGGTCAGGAGATCCGAATAGGACAGCGTCAGCACCGGCAGCTGGGCGCGCTCGGTCACCTCGGTCACGGCGAGCGTGAAGGACGAGAGATAGGCGCCGGTCGCCGCGACGAGGTCGGTCTCCTGGGCGACCATGCGCTGGGCGGCGTTCTTGGCCTTCTCGACCGAGTCGCCGCAATCGATCGGGACGAGCTTCAGCTTCGCGCCGCCGAGCGACTTGATGCCGCCGGCCGCATTGACGTCGTCGATGCCGATCTCGGCGCCCATCTTCATGACCGAGGCCGGCCGGGCGTAGAGGCCCGACAGGGGCACGATCAGCCCGACCTTCACCTCGGTCGGGTTCTGGGCGAAGGCGGTGGGCGGAACGGCGAGCGCCGCCGCGGTCGATCCGATCAGGGTTCGGCGAGTAAGCTGGGTCATGGGCGATCCTCCGGTTGCTGATGTTGCCCGCTCGCACCGGCGAAAGCCGGTGCCCAGAACCAGCGTCGAAGCTGGGTCCCGGCTTTCGCCGGGACGAGCGGGAGGTTGCGGTCACATTCCCAAATACGCCTGGCGAATGCGGTCGTCGGCGCGGAGCGCCTCGTTCGGGCCTTCGAGCACCACCCGCCCGGCTTCCAGCACATAGCCCTGGTCGGCCTGGTCGAGCGCTTCGGCGACCCGCTGCTCGACGAGCAGGATCGTCAGCTTCGCGGATTGGCGGATGTCGAGCAGCCGCTCGAAGATGAAGTCGGCGACGGTCGGGGCAAGCCCCATCGAGGGCTCGTCCAGCATGAGAAGGCGCGGCGAGGAAGCGAGGCCGCGGCCGACCGCCAGCATCTGCTGCTCGCCGCCCGACAGCGTGCCGGCGAGCTGCTCGCGCCGCTCCTTCAGCCGCGGGAACCAGCCGAAGATCGCCTCGATATTCCTCGCCCAGTCCCGCCTGCCGGCGTCGGTATAGGCGCCCATTTCCAGGTTCTCGTAGACCGAGAGCGAGGCGAAGACCTGCCGGCCCTCGGGAACGTGGGCGATGCCGAGATGCGGCCGGCGGTGGGCCGGAACCGAGGCGAGGTCCTGTCCCTCGAACACGATGCGGCCGCCCGAGGGCCGGAGCGTGCCCGAGATGGTGCGGAAGATGGTCGTCTTGCCGGCCCCGTTCGGCCCGACGATCGCGACGAACTGCCCCTCGTCCACGCGGATCGAGACCCCGTTCAGGACCGGGATCGCCGTGTAGCCGGCATGCACGTCCTCAAGCGTCAGCATGGGCCGCCCATTTCTTGCCGAGATACGCCTCGATGACGCGGCGATCGGTCGTGACCTCCTTCGGCAGGCCCTCGACCAGCACGGTGCCGTGGTCGAGCACGACGAAGCGGTCGACGAGCTGCACCATGGCGCCCATCGTGTGCTCGATGATCATGATGGTGATGCCGCTCTCGGCCAGGCGCCGGATCACCGCCAGCACGTCGCCCACCTCGGCGTGGCCAAGGCCGGCCAGCGTCTCGTCGAGGAGGAGCAGGCGCGGCTGGCCGGCGAGCGCGCGGGCGAGTTCCATCAGCCGAAGCTGTTTCGTGGTGAGCTCGCCGCCGAGCCGGTCGGCGACGTCGGCGAGGCCCACGGCCGCGACGGCCTCGTCGGCCCGCCGCCGCGCCTCCTCGTCCGTGTCCGCCGCCACATAGGCGCCGACGACGACGTTGTCGGCGACGGACATGCGCAGGAATGGCCGCATGATCTGGAAGGTGCGGCCGACGCCCGCCTTGCACAGGGAATGCGGCATTCGCCCGACCACGTCCTGCCCGTCGAGGAGCACGCGGCCGACATCGGGCGCCAGGAAGCCGTTCAGGAGGTTGAACAGCGTCGTCTTGCCGGCCCCGTTCGGGCCGATGATGCCGAGGATCTCGCCCCGTCGGACCTGGAAGGAGACGTCGCCCACCGCCTTCAGGCCGCCGAAGGATTTCGACAGGTGCTCGACGGAGAGGATGATGTCTGACGAGGCGGGCGCGCCCCCTCCACCGCCCTTCGGGCGGTCCCCCTCCCCCAGAGGGGGAGGAGACCCGAGCGGCTGCGGCGTCGTCTCCTCCCCCCTTGGGGGAGGGGGATCAGGCGAAGCCTGGTGGAGGGGGCCGCCGGCCTTCCTCCGACCCCGCACCATGTCCCGCACCCGCCAGTAGATCCCCTCCGGCGCGAGCAGGATCACGGCGACGATCGCGAGCCCGAACACCACGCCCTGGATGCCCGGGATCTTCGCCCCGAGTTCGGCGTGAAGGATCTCCGAGATCGGGATCAGGATCACCGAGCCGATCACCGGACCCCAGACGGTGCCGACGCCGCCGAACATGGCGACCGTCAGCGCCTGGGCCGAGACCAGCATCCCGAAGACCGAGGGCGGAGTCACGACGAGGAGGACGACCGTGTAGAAGCCGCCCGCCATCCCGGCGATCGCGCCCGAGACCGCCATGGCGCGGAGCTTCCAGCGCAAGGTGTCGATCCCGGCGGCCTCGGCCGCAGCCTCGTTCTGCTTGATGGCGAGCAGCGCCCGGCCGAACCGGGTCACCTCGATCCAGCGCGTGACGAGGACGGTCCCGACCAGCATCACGAGCGCCACCGCCGTGTTCAGGCGCGGATCCTCGAACTGCATATAGGCGAGCGGCGCGTCGCGCCGCATCGGGATCGTGAGTTCCTGGTAGCCGAGCCACTCGAAGACGTAGAGGAGGGCCAGCGGGTAGGCCAGCATCGCCAGCGCGAAGTAATGGCCGCGCAGCCGGAAGGTCGGGAAGCCGACCAGGATGCCGGCGACGGCGCCGAGCGCGCTCGCGATCGGGATCGTGATCCAGGGCGACAGGTTCAGGTAGACCTGGCCCAGAACCGTCGTATAGGCGCCGATGCCGAAGAAGGCCGCGTGGCCGAACGAGACGAGCCCGGTATAGCCGCTGATCACGTTCCAGGAGAGGCCGAAGATGGCCCAGACCAGGACCAGCGTCATCATCAGCTGGTAGTAGGAATTGGTGATGAAGGCCGCGACGATCGCGTAGGCGACGACGAAGAGCGCGAAAGGCCCGAGGGAACGAAGCGCGCTCATGACGGCACACCGTCCTGGCTGACACGAGCTCCTACCCGCTCGTCCCGGCGGAAGCCGGGACCCAGGAAGCGAGCCGGGCTGGATTCCGGCTTACGCCCGAATGAGCGGCTAAGGTTTGGCCCGGCGCACATCCTCATGTCCGCTCCGAGACGCGGCCGAAGAATCCCTGCGGCCGGAAGAAGACGATGGCGAGGAAGACGACGAAGATCGCCGTGTTCTGGAGCTGCGTCGGCAGGACCAGGGTCGAGAGCTGCTGGACGAGGCCGATCGTCATGCCGCCCCAGAAGGCGCCCCCGATCGACCCCATCCCGCCCAGCACGACGCCGGCATACATGACGATGACGTAGTCGAGCCCGACGAAGGGCTGGAACGGCAGCGTGGTGGCGAGAAGCCCGCCCGCGATCGCCGTCACGCCGATTCCGAGCCCGAAGGCGAGGCGATGCGAATGCGCGACGTCGATGCCCATATAGGTCGCCGCGTCCGGGTTGTCGGCCGAGGCGCGGAGCGCCTTGCCGAGCCGCGAGCGGCCGATCAGCACCGTGAGCGCGACGATGACGGCGACCGAGATCGCGGCCGCCACGCCGCGCGCCTGGTTGATGAAGAGCATCACCTCGCCGCCCAGCAGCGGGACCGTCCAGGCCGTGGACGAGAGCGGCGTCCGGATCGAGATCAGTTGCGAGCCGAAGGCGATCAGCGCGCCGTTCTGGACGATGAGCGCGATCCCGAGGGTCAGGATCAGCTGCGCGTAATGGCCCTCGCCTTCGAGCTTGGCCGAGCGGGTGCCCGACACGCGCGAGATCAGCAGCGCATGGATCGCGATCCCGACCAGGAAGAGGAGCGGACCGGCGAGCAGGATCGCCGCATAGGCCGTGACGCCTCCCCCGAGCCCGAGCGCGGCCGAAAGGCCTGCGAAGACGAAGAAGCCGGCATACATGCCGAGCATCATGAAATCGCCCTGGGCGAAGTTGATGACCCGCATCACGCCGAAGATCAGCGCGAGCCCGACGCACATCAGCCCGTAGATCGCGCCGACGAGCAGGCCGGCGACGAGGGCCTGGAGGACGTTTTCCAGAAGCTGGGCGCTCATGATGCGCTGCCGGGCTGCCGCTCACCCCGGCGAAAGCCGGGGCCCAGATCGCGCGCGTGGCCTGGGAGGACCTGTGTCCTGGGTCCCGGCTTTCGCCGGGACGAGCGGAGGTGGACGCTCACGTCTTCGCCCCTCCGATTTCCACGCCGGCCCATTCCTCGAGCAGCTTGGCGACGTAGGTGAAGTCCGCGTCGTAGCCGAACCGCGCCTTGGTCACGGCCAGCATCTGGCGGACCGCGGAGCCCGCGACCATCGGGATGCCCATGGCCTCGGCCTCCTCGATGCAGAGCCGCACGTCCTTGTAGGACAGCCCGGTCGCGAAGCCGAAATCGAAGGTCCGGGTGAGGACGGCGCGCGGGAACTTGTCCTGCGAGGCGCTGTTCCGGCCGCTGGACGCGTTGATGACGTCGATCATCACCTTGGCGTCGACGCCCGATTTCACGGCCATCGCCATCGCCTCGGACGTCACGACGAGGGCGGAGGCCGCGAGGAGATTGTTGGCGAGCTTGGCGGATTGGGCGAGGCCCGCCTTCTCGCCGACGTTGAACAGCTTGCCGAACACCTTCAGGATCGGCTCGACCCGGTCGACGGCATCCTTGGGGCCGGAGACGATCACGGCGAGGGTCCCGGCCTTGGCACCCGTCACGCCGCCGCTGACCGGGCAATCGATCCAGGCGATCCCGCGCCCGGCGAGTTCGCCGGCCACGAGCTTCGCGATGCTGGGCCCCGTGGTCGAGAGGTCGATCACCACCTTCGCCCGGCTCCCGCCGGCAAGCCCCTTGTCGCCCAGGCAGACGGCGCGGACGACGTCCGGGTGGGGAAGGCTGATCAGGACGATATCGGCCTGCGAGGCCACGTCCTCGGCCGAGGCGGCGATCACGGCCCCGCGTTTGGCGAGCGGCTCGAGGGTGGCCGCGACGGTGTCGAATACGACGAGCTTGTGCCCGGCCTCGATGAGGCGCCCCGCCATCGGCGCGCCCATGCGACCGATCCCGACGAAGCCGATCACCTCATCCGCCATCCCGCGTCTCCTCACATTCAGCGGCCCTGTCCCGAGCCGTTCCACATCGGCCTAGCATACCGAACAATCCGGATACAGCCTGACCGTCAGACAATCTTCAGCTGACCGACCATGCACCGTCGAGCGGCAGGGCGGCGCCCGTGATGTCGCGGCCGCCCGGCCCGCACAGGAACAGGATCGTGGCGGCCACGCCTTCGGGCGCGATGAAGCGGCGGCTCGGCTGGCGCGTCGCGAGATAGTCGCGGGTCGCCTCCTCCTCCGACATCCCGGATTCTTCGGCGAGGCCGCGGATTCGCTCCGTGATGGCCGGCGTCGGGATCGTGGCCGGACAGATCGCGTTGCAGGTGATGTCGAGGGTCGCGGTCTCGAGGGCCACGGCGCGGGTGAGCCCGATCAGCGCCGTCTTCGTGGTCACGTAATCGGCCCGGTTCGCGGCCCCGATCAGCCCGTAGATCGACGAGACGTTGACGATGCGGCCGAAACCGCGCGCACGCATGCCGGGCAGCGCGAGCCGGATCGTATGGAAGGCGGCCGTGAGATTCACGGCGACGGACCGGTCCCAACCCTCGACAGCCATCTCCTCGATCGGTCCGAACTGGCGCACGACCGCGTTGTTCACGAGGATGTCGATCCCGCCGAACTCGGCCGTGACCATCGCAGCCAGATCCTCGATCTCGGACGGGCGGGCGAGGTCCGCGCCATGGAACAGGGCCCTGACCTCATGGGCCGCCTCGATCCCGGCCCGAGCCGCCTCGGCTTCGGCGGGATCGCACAATCCGTGCAGGACGACGTCGCAAACCGCCCCGGCGAGCGCATCGGCAATGGCGAGGCCGAGCCCGCCGGTCGAGCCGGTCACGAGCGCGCGCCGTCCGGTCAGGGCGCCCTTGTCCTCCGTCATCGCAACTCGACCGCCCGCCGCTCACACTGAATTGTCAGGTTGACAGACAGAAAGCGGCCCTGTCAAAGCTGGGCAACGACATGCGGGAGGGGACATTGGCGAGCCGTCCGGAATTCCAGAGCGACCTCTTCCAGAAGGGCAAGCAGATCCGCGGCGAGGTCGCCGGCGCGGACCACCTCGAGGCGATGCTGGCCAAGGCGGACGACTTCTCGGCCCCCATCCAGCAACTGGTCACCGAATATTGCTGGGGCGCCGTCTGGGGCCGCGACGGCTTGGAGCGGAAGACCCGCTCCATGCTGAACCTCGCCATGCTGGCCGCGCTCGGCCGCGGGCATGAATTCAAGCTGCATTGCAAGGGCGCGCTCACGAACGGGGTCACCCGCGACGAGATCCGCGAGATCATCATGCAGATCGGCATCTATTGCGGCGTGCCGGCCATGATGGAATCGACCCGCCACGCGCAGGAGGTCTTCAAGGACGTCGATGCCGGCACGTAAGCCTACCCCGCAGACCCCCGACGAGGCGGGCGTCTCGGAGACGCTCGCCCGCTACGTGGTCGAGAGCCGCCTCGCCGACATCCCGGACGACGTGAAGCACGAGGCCCGGCGCGCGCTCCTGAACTATGTCGGCTGCGCCATCGGCGGCGCCGGCGAAGAGGGCGTCGAGATCGCCATGCGGGTGATCGGCCCCTTCTCGGGGGAGCGGACCTCCGCCGTGCTCGGCCGCCGCGAGCGGCTCGACCCGCTCAACGCCTCGCTCATCAACGGCCTCTCGTCGCATTATCACGACTATGACGACACGACGCCGAAGAACTACAGCCACACGACCTCGCCGGTCGCCTCGGCGCTCTTCGCCTATGCGTCGGCGAACGCCGTCTCCGGCCAGGACCTGTTCGAGGCCTTCATCCTCGGCTTCGAAGCCGCCTCGCGGGTCGGCAACTCGGTCTATCCCGGCCATTACGACACGGGCTGGCACATCACGGGCACGATCGGCGTGATCGGCGCGGCCGTCGCGATCGGCAGGCTGCGCGGGCTGCCGCTCCGGAACATGATCTGGGCGATCGGCACCGCGACCACGCAATCGGCCGGCCTGCGCGAGCAGTTCGGCTCGATGGGCAAGCCCTTCCATCCGGGCCGCTCGGCCCAGAGCGGGTATCTGGCCGCCCTCCTCGCCGAACAGGGTTTCACCAGCGGCAATTACCCGATCGAGAGCCCGCGCGGCTTCGCGGCGGTGCTGTCGCCGTCGCACGACTTCTCGAAGATCACGGACGGGCTCGGGGTCGATTTCGACCTGCGCGAGAATACCTACAAGCCCTATGCCTCCGGCATCGTCATCCACCCGACGATCGACGCCTGCAGCCAGATCAGGGCCGCGCACGGGCTCGACCTGACCGACGTCGAATCCGTGCAGCTGACGGTCGCGCCGATCGTGCTCGACCTTTGCAACAAGAAGTTCATCGCGACCGGGCTCGAGGGCAAGTTCTCCGTCTACCATGCGGCCGCGATCGGCCTCGTTCGCGGCCAGGGCCGGCTCGGCGAGTTCACCGACGAGACGGTCAACGACCCGGAGATCCGCCGCATCCGCGAGAGCACGCATGCGGAGCGCGACGCCTCGCTCGAGGACGACGCCGTGATCGTCGAGGTGCGCCGGAAGAGCGGCGAGCCGATCCGGCTTTCGCTCGACCACGCGCTCGGCAACATCCACCGGCCGCTCTCGGATGCGCAGCTCGAGGACAAGTTCCGCGACCAGGCGCGCCAGCACCTGACGGATGGACAGATCGACGACCTGATCGGCCTCTGCTGGCAGGTGGACACGCTGGATCGGGCCGGACGCATCGCCGAGGCGGCCGTCCCGAAGGGCTGAGCCCACCTCCGCTCATCCCGGCGAAAGCCGGGATCCAGGTGAGCGGGATGATCGAAGAGCCGCTCGGCGGCCGGGAGGACACACCATGATGCGCCGCTTTGGTCTCGCCCTCGCCCTCCTCGCCGCGATGCCGCTCGCGGCCCGGGCTGAAATCGACGAGCTCCGCATTCCGGTCGGGGCCGGCGGCATCGGCTTCCTGCCGCTCCTCGTCATGGAGAAGCAGAAGCTCGTCGAGAAACACGCCCTCGCGGCCGGGCTCGACAAGCTGAAGGTCAGCTGGATCAGCTTCGGCGGACCTTCCGTCGTGAACGACGCGCTCCTGTCCGGGTCGTCGCATTTCGCGCCCGCCGGCCCGCCGGCCTTCCTGACGATGTGGGGCCGCACGCGCGGCGCCCAGAAGGTCATGGGCGCTGCCGCCATGACGTCGATGCCGATGTACCTGAACACGAACCAGGACCGGATCAAGACGCTCGAAGACATTCGCGACGGCGACAAGATGGCCGTGACCGCGGTCAAGGTCTCGATCCCGGCCATCATCATGCAGATGTATGCCCGCGACAAGTTCGGGCCCAAGGAATACGATCGCTTCGATCGGTATACGGTGTCGATGACGCATCCGGACGGGGTCATCGCGCTGTTGTCGAAGCGGCTCGAGGTCAACCTGCATTTCACCTCGCCGCCCTTCCACCAGCGCGAGCTGAAGGATCCGGCGATCCGCAACATCATGAATTCCGACCAGGTGATGGGCGGCGCGACCACCTTCACGATGCTCTACACGACGACCCGCTTCCACGACGAGAACCCGAAGACCTACGGGGCCGTGATGGCGGCGCTCCGCGAAGCGCTCGCCTTCATCAAGCGCGAGCCGCGCGCCGCGACCCGCATCTTCCTGGAAGCCGGAGACGGGCGCGGCTGGACCGAAGACGAGATCGCGGCCGTGATCGAGTCGCCGGACGTCGTCTTCACCACGGCCCCGCAGAACGTGATGAAATACGCGACCTTCATGCACGAGGTCGGTACGCTGAAGATCCGGCCGTCCTCCTGGAAGGACCTGTTCTTTCCCAACGCCCATGACCAGGACGGGACATGAGCCGTCCCAGGCGCGTCGCGGCGGACCGGGGGCACCATCCCGGGCGGTGGAGGTCGCGCCACTTGTGGATGGTGCTCGCACGGGCCTTGCATGCCACAGCTGACCCGGCGTCAGGTCCCTAGACGCCCGCGCGCGGGACCGCGAGCCAGCCCATGACAACGACCGACCAATCCATGCGGGTCGCCCCCGTGGCGGCCCCGATCCGATCCCAAGTGGTCGAAACGCTGCGCACCGCCATCACGAGCGGCCGTTTCGCCCCGGGCCAGAGGCTCGTCGAGAAGGACCTCTGCGACCTCCTCGGCGTCAGCCGCCCCTCCGTGCGCGAGGCCCTGCGCGAGCTCGAGAGCGAGGGCCTGATCCGGACGATCCCGAACCGCGGGCCCCTCGTCTCGATGCTGTCGGCCGAGGATGCGGCCAGCATCTACCAGGTCCGCGGCGTGCTCGAGGCCCTGGCCGCAAAGCTCTTTGCCGAGAAGGCGACCCCTGAACAGGTCGCCGCGCTGTCGGACAGCGTCGACCGGCTCGCCGCCGCCTACGGGTCGGGCGAGGTGGAGCAGATCCTGGTCGCCAAGAAGGCCTTCTACGACATCCTGCTCGACGGCTCCCAGAACGTCATCATCCCGTCGATGCTGCGCACCATGAACGCGCGCATCACGCAGCTCCGGCGCGTGTCGCTGTCGAGCCCGAAGCGGCTGCCGGGCTCGATCCGGGAGATCCGGGCCGTCCTCAAGGCGATCAAGGCCCGGGATCCGGAGGCCGCCTTCCAGGCCTCCCTCCGGCATATCGCGGAAGCCTCCAAGGTCGCGATGACGAAGCTCAAGGATTGAGGAGAAGGCGATTCCGGAAGCCCACGCCCCCGCTTCGCTTTCGGCGACCTTCGGGGCCTTCGTGGCCGAGACGGACGGGGCGGCGATACCGGCCCGGATCCGGCACCAGGGCCTGCGGGCCATCCTGAACGGCTTCGGCACGGCGCTCGGCGCCGCCCGCGATCCGGCCGTCGAGACGGCTGTCCGGGCGATGCGGGCCTTCTCGCCGGGCGCGGACGCGACATTGATCGGCCGGCCGGACCGGCTCGATCCGCCCGGCGCCGCCTTCGCGAACGCGATCGGCATGAACCTGCTCGATTTCGACGACACCCATCTGCCGACCATCATCCACCCGACCGCCCCCGTCCTGCCGGCGGTTCTAGCGCTCGCCGAGCAGCGCGGCCTGTCGGGCGCTGAGGCGCTGACCGCCTTCCTGCTCGGAGCGGAGGTCACCTGCCGCATCGGCGACATGGTCTCGCCCGGACATTACGCGCGCGGCTGGCACATCACCTCGACCTGCGGCGTTTTCGGGGCGGCAGCGGCGAGTGCAAGGCTTCTCGGGCTGGACGCCGAGAGGACGGGCCATGCCATCGGGATCGCGGCCGGTCTCTCCGGCGGGCTCGTCGAGAATCTCACGACGGCGGCCAAGAATGCGGGCGTCGGCAACGCGCCCCGGAACGGCATCCTGGCGGCGCTTCTCGCGGCCGAGGGCTATGTCGCCGCTCCCGCCGCGATCGAGGGCAAGCTCGGCTGGGCCCAGGCCTGCGGCGACATGCCGGACGTGCCGCGCGCCCTGGACGGCCTCGGCAAGAGCTGGGCCTTCGAGCTGAATGCCTACAAGCCCTATCCGTCCGGGATCGTGTTCCACAGCGTGATCGACGCCTGTTTCGAGATCCGGGCGTCCCACGCGCTCGCGGCCGACCAGATCGAACGCGTGGTCGTCCGGGGCAGCCCGCTCCTGCTGCAACGCGGCGACCGCGTCGTCCGGAACGAGCGCGACGCCCGCGTCAGCCTGCACCACGCCGCCGCGATCGTGTTCCTGTACGGGGCGGCCGGCGTGAGGGAATTCGAGGCCGCCTGCGCGATGGCGCCCGAGACGGTGGCCTTCCGGTCGAAGGTTCGTGGCGAGGTCGACTCATCGCTCCCGCCCGGAGCCGCGACGGTCGAGGTCACGCTGCGAGACGGCCAAACTCAAAGCGCGACCGTGCTGCATGCCCGCGGCAGCATCGAGCGCCCGATGAGCGACGCGGATCTCGAAGCCAAGCTCCGCGCCCTCGCAGGCGGGAACGGCTACGACGCGGCCGAGATCATCGTCCAGGTCTGGGCGCTCGATGGCCCCGACAGCCTGGGCGCGCTGATGGGCGCGGCTTCGGGCCGTTAAGGTGTGATTTGGGGCTGGTGTGTGCTTCGAGGCCCGGCTCAGCAGAGGGAGTTCGCAGGGGCTCTTTCCCTCCCCGGAGGGGAGGGCCGAGTCGGCGAAGCCGAACCGGGGTGGGGACAGTCCGGCCCCATGACCCCACCCCGGTTCGAAGCTTCGCTTCGACTCGCCCCCCCCTCCGAGGAGGGAGAACGCGTCCAGCGTGAGGACCATCGGGAGCGACCACCCACATCCTCATGCTGAGGTGCCGGCCGAAGGCCGGCCTCGAAGCACGCACGACGCGTCAGCCGGCCCAGACCCGCTCGTAGCCGAAGGGCCGGGCGGCCAGGAAAGCCTTTGCGGCCCGCATCACGAGCGCGTCCGCGTGGCGCGGCCCGACGATCTGCAGCCCGACCGGAAGCCCGTCCGGGGTCAGTCCGCAGGGGACCGAGACCGCCGGGCTGTGGGACAGGTTGAATGGGTAGGAGAATTCCGCCCAGGCGAGCCAATCCCATCCCGGCGGCGCCCAATGGTCGGGGCGCTGCTGCCCGACCGGGAAGCTCGCGACCGAGGCCGACGGCGTGACGAGGAGGTCCCAGCCGCCGTCGAACCAGGTGCCGACCTCGCCCGCATAGGCGAGGCGTCGACCCTGGACCGCGTTCAGCTCCGACGGCGAGAGGCGCGGCCCGGTCTTGAGGCAGGCGAGGAAATCCGGGTCGAGCGCGGCCTCGCCGGCCTCGTCCTTCGGCAGGTAGGGCAGCAGAGGCGCGACCCAGAGGCCGCGGATGAGGTCGGGCCCGGCCGGACCCCAGGGCGGCGTCACGGTCTCGACCGACGCCCCGAGACCCTCGAGCACCTTCGCCCCCGCCGCCACGAGATCGGCGACCGCCGGGTCGACGCGGGCATGGCCGAGATCGGGGCTGAAGGCGATCCGGAGACCGCGCACGCCATCGCCTGCCGGCGCGGGCCGGTAGCGGCCCGGCAGCGTCGTGTAATCGGCCGGGTGGGCGCCGGACATCACCTCCAGCATCAGCTCGGCATCGGCCACGTCGCGGGCGATCGGGCCGATATGCGACAGCGAGCCGTTATTCGGCACCGGCACATAGGGCACGGTGCCGAAGGTCGGCTTGAATCCGACGGCGCCGCAGAAATGGGACGGCAGCCGCACCGAGCCGGCGCCGTCGGTGCCGAGATGCAGCGGGCCGCAGCCGGATGCAGCGAGCGCGGCGGCCCCGCAGGAGGATCCGCCTGAGGTGAAGCCATGCCGCCAGGGATTGTGGGTGGCGCCGGTGAGCGGGTTGTGGCTCACGGCCGTCCAGCCATGCTCCGTCGTCGTCGTCTTGCCGAGGATCACGGCCCCGCTCGCCCGCAGGCGCGCCACGGCCGGGGCATCCGCCGCCGCCGGCGCCGGGTCGCTCAGGCGCGAGCCGCGCCGGGTCGGGAGCCCGCGCACCGCCTGCACGTCCTTGATCGTGATCGGGACGCCGTGCAGCGGCCCGAGCGGATCGCCGCGCCCGACGGCCTCGTCCGCGGCGCGGGCGGCCTCGCGCGCGCCTTCGGGATCGAGCCGGACGAAGGCGTTGAGCCGTGGCTCCCACCTCTCCATCCGGGCGAGCACCGCCTCCGTCACCTCGACGGCGGACGCCTGCCGGCTCCGGACGAGCGCGGCCATCTCCCGGGCCGTGAGGGTGGCGAGGTCCTGGCTCATGAGCGGCGCGCCTCAGGCATGAGCCGTCCAGGCTTCCACGTCCAGGAAGGTGCTCTGGTAGCAGGCGCCCTCCCCCATATCGGTCAGGCGGTCCGAGCAGAGCATGTTCACGGTGCCCTGCGCGCCCTCCGCGCCGGGCCGCTGGCCCGGGACCAGGATCACGCCCGGCTGGATCTCGTCCGTCACCCGCAGCACGAGCCCGATCGCCGCCCGGTCGTTGTAGAGTTTCACCCGCTGGCCGGCGGCGAGCCCGCGTTTCGCGGCGTCCTCCGGATGGAGCACGCAGAAGGGCTCTCCCTCGCGCTTGCGCAGGAAGCCGACGCCCGAGAAGGCCGTATGCGGCTGGAAGAAGGACGGCGCGGTGAGGAGGCGCAAGGGCCAGCGCGCCTGGTCTTGCACCTCCTCGGGATCGGGCTCCCAATCCGGCATCGGCGACACGCCCTGCTGGGCCAGTTGCTCCGAATAGATCTCGAGCTTTCCTGAGGCGGTCTTGAACGTCTGGCCCGGAGGGGGCGCGGCCTTCACGGGCCTGCCGTCGAGGAGGCTCGCCGGGTCGACTTGGCCCACCGCGCCGGTCGAGCCCGCGAAGAAGGTCGGCATGATCTCGGCCTCCTCCATGCGGAAGATCGGGTCCGGCACGCCCATGCGGGCGGCGAGCGCCTGGGCGAGCTTCACGTTCGACCAGGCCTCGCCGCGGGGCGACACGGCCGCGGGCGCGAATTGCATGTAGTAGCTGCCGTAGCTCCGGTAGAAGTCGCGCGTCTCGAGATAGGTCGTGGCCGGCAGGACGATGTCGGCATATCGAGCCGTGTCCGTCATGAAAGGGTCGTGCACGACCGTGAACAGGTCCTCGCGGGCGAGGCCCTCGCGGACCTTGCCGGCCTCCGGGCAGGTCACGGCGGGATTGTTCGCCGCGACGAAGAGCGCCCGGAGGGGAGGGTCGCGCATCTCCAGGAGCTCGCGCCCGAGCAGGCTGTGGTTGACGAGCCGGCTCGCGGCCGGTCCGGACGGCGGCTTCTTCAGGGTCGAGAAGTCGAAATCCATCGAGCCGGCCGTGAGCAGGAGCGCACCGCCGCCGCGTCGGCCATAGGCGCCCGTGAGCGCCGGAAGGATCGCGACCGCCCGCAGCGCCTGGCCGCCGCGAGCGAGCCGCGTCATGCCCTCGCCGATGCGGATGAAGGAGCGCTTCGCGGCGCCATACATCGCCGCGAGCCGCTCGATATCGGCGACCGGAAGCCCGGTGATCGACGACACCGTCTCGGGCGGAAAACGCGGCAGGACCTCCTCCGCCCAGCGGTCGAAGCCGAGCGTCTCGGCCGCCAGATAGGCGCGGTCGCAGAGGCCGTCCCGCAGCAGGATATGGGCGAGGCCCAGCGCGAGCGCGGCGTCGGTCCCGATCCGGATCGGCAGGTGCCAGTCGGCGGCGGCGGCCGTGCGGCTCCGGCGCGGGTCGATGACGACGACCTTCACGCCGGCCTTCCGCACCGCGTCGAGCTTCGCCCAGAAATGGACGTTGACCGTCATCAGGTCGCAGCCCCAGGCGACCACGAGGTCGGACTCGACCACGGATTCCGGATCGGCGCCGCCGACCGGGCCGAGCGTCATGTCCCAGGCGGTCTCGCAGCAGGTGTCGCAGACCGTGCCGGCCTGGAGGCGGCTCGCGCCGAGCGCGTAGAAGAGCGCGTTCACGAGGTGCCGATTCATCTGCCCCTGATGGGCGGAATAGGCGTAGCCGAGCAAAGCCTGCGGCCCGGATTCGGCGATGATCGACGTCCAGCGCGCCGTGATCTCGTCCAGCGCCGCGTCCCAGGTGATCGGCGCGAAGGCGCCGGAGCCTTTCGGCCCGACCCGGCGGAGCGGCGTCGCGATCCGCTCGGGCGAATGGACCAGTTCCGCGTCGCGGTTGACCTTCGCGCAGGCGAAGCCGGCCGTGTAGGGCTGGTCCGGATCACCCTCGATCCGCATGACGGTGTCGTTCTCGACATGCGCCAGCAGCGAGCACATGTCGGGGCAATCATGCGCGCATGCGACGCGAACGGTTTCCATCGGATGTTCCCCGCAGGCTGACCGGCTGATCATGGCAGATGTCCGGGCTTATCCAACCCGGTTCCTGCTTGCTCTCGGCTCTTGACGTGCGAAAGCCGCAGATCAGCTTCCGCAAGATCGGCACCACCCGGCCTTCCACGCTGCCGACAGGCAGCATCCAGGCAAGTTCGGGCAGCGCGGGCTCGAGCTCGGCTCTAACGGATCGTCGCAACTGAGACGACGTCATGAACCGGGAAGTGAAACCAAGTGCCGGGGCACGCGTTCACTCGGCAACGGACCCCAGACGGAGCATCCATCATGGCGCTCACCACGAACCCGCCCCACGATCTAGTTCACGACAGGATCGTGGCTCGGTCCGACGATCACTTCGTCGACGTCGATACGGCCGATGATGCCGGGCGATCGAATTTCGCCGCGTTCCTGCTGGGAGGCGTGGTCATCGCCGGTGGCATGCTGGCCTTCCTGTATTACGACACCGACAATCTCGGCCGTGGCCAGGACATCACGACCGGCAGCATCGGCAGGATCGAGATGCAGGGCGCGCCGCTCGCACCGAACCTTCTGGTTCCCGCCCAGTCCCCGAAGGCGGCGAACCCTCGCTAAGCTGAGCTGAGCTGACCAGGAGGCCGGGCCATATGCCCGGCCTTCATTTTGCCGAGGGCGCGAGGACCCGGTGGGCACCGTAGCCGGCCACCGCCCAGAGAAGCGCCGCCACGCTCCGGACCGGCAGGAGCATGGGGCCTTCGCGCGAGAGCGGAGCGACCCACGGGATGCCCAGCGCCGTCACGAGCGCGTCGAACAGGAGCGCGATCCCGAGCGCCGCGATGGCCGCGATGAAGACCTTGCCGAATTGGTCGGCGCGCCAGCCCAGATAGACAGCGATTCCGATGAGAACCGGATCAAACGCGGCCCAGATCCAGATCGAGACCGGAACGGACGGGGCAGTCACGACGACCACCACGTCCTGGGCAGCGTCACCCGTCCGGCCGCATCCTCGATGACCTGGCCTGCCGCGAAGAGCGTCTCCTCGTCGAACGGTCGTCCGATCAGTTGCAGCCCGAGCGGCAGGCCCTCGCCGTCATATCCGGCAGGCACGGCGATCCCGGGCAGCCCGGCCATGTTCACCGTCACCGTGAAGACGTCGTTCAGATACATCTCGACGGGATCGTCGGAGCCTTTCTGGCCGATGCCGAAGGCGGCGGACGGCGTCGCCGGCGTCAGGATCGCGTCGACGCCCCGGGCGTAGGCCTGTTCGAAATCCTGCTTGATCAGGGTCCTGATCTTCTGGGCGCGGACGTAATAGGCGTCGTAATAGCCGGCCGAGAGCACGTAGGTGCCGATCATGATGCGGCGCTGCACCTCGCGGCCGAACCCTTCGGCGCGGGTCTTCTCGTACATGGCCGCGATGTCGGAGCCCGGCACCCGCAACCCGTAGCGGACGCCGTCGTAGCGGGCGAGATTCGACGAGGCCTCGGCCGGGGCCACGATGTAATAGGCCGGCAGCGCGTATTTCGTGTGCGGGAGCGAGATGTCGACGACCGTCGCGCCCGCCTCGCGCAGCCAGGCCGAGCCCTGCTCCCAGAGCGCCTCGATCTCCCCCGGCATGCCGGCGATCCGGTATTCCTTCGGGATGCCGATCGTCAGTCCCCGCACGCCGCGCCGGATCGCGGCCGCGAAGTCGGGCACGGGCAGGTCTGCGGAGGTCGTGTCCTTGGGATCGTGCCCCGCCATGGAGCGGAGCAGGATCGCGCAATCCTCGACGTTGCGGGCGATCGGCCCGGCCTGGTCGAGCGAGGACGCGAAGGCGACGATGCCCCAGCGCGAGCAGCGCCCGTAGGTCGGCTTGATCCCGACCGTCCCGGTAAAGGCGGCCGGCTGGCGGATCGATCCGCCTGTATCGGTCGCGGTGGCGCCGAGGCAGAGACGGGCCGCGACCGCCGCGGCGGACCCGCCCGACGAGCCGCCGGGCACGAGATGCGTGCCGGCGATCGCGCCCCCGCTGCCGGCGGCGTGGACATTCGATCCAGCCCTGCGCCAGGGCGAGACGACCGGGCCGAAGCAGGAGGTCTCGTTCGACGAGCCCATCGCGAATTCGTCGTTGTTGAGCTTGCCCAGCATCACGGCGCCGTCGCGCCAGAGCTGCGACGTCACGGTGGATTCGTAGGGCGGGACGAAATTGCCGAGGATCCGGCTGCAGGCCGTCGTCCTGACGCCCTCGGTGCAGAACAGGTCCTTGATGCCGAGCGGCACGCCTTCGAGCGGCCCGCCCTCCCCCTTTGCCAGCCGGCCGTCGCTCGCCGCCGCCATGGCGAGCGCCTTTTCGGGCGTCTCGAGCACGAAGGCGTTCAGCGCCCGCGCCTTTGCGGCGGCGTCGAGATAGGCCCCGGTCAACTCGACGGAGGTGAAGGTCTTGGAGCGAAGGCCATGGGCGGCCTCGGCCAATGTCAGATGGAGGAGATCGGTCATGCTGTTCGGGAAAGGATCGCCATCGGGCGTCGTCCCGCGTCTCACATCGTGATGGCGCCGACAACCCCGAGGGGCGGCGGCGCGTAACGCTCCTCCATCTCGCGAACGAGGTCGCTCTCGAGGCTGAGGAAGGCCCCGCCGAGCTGCAGCTCGCGCGGAGCGCCGTCCTCGCCCCGGATCACCCTCACGGCCTCGCCAGGCGAGCCGAAGCCCTGTGATTTGACGATACGGCCCTCGTCGGGGCCGGTGACCTCGATCTCCGCGGCATCGGCGAAGGGGAGGAAAAGCGCCGGATACGCCGCCAGCACCCGCTGTCCGACGGGCACGAGATCGACGGCACCCCAGATCGACCACCAGCGACCGCGCCACGCCGCCAGTCCCTCGGCCGTCGGATCCGCCTCCTTGAACCGGCGCAGGATGTGGACCAGGCCGTCGACCCAGCCATGGGCCGGGCCATCGATCGCATTGGTCAGGACGGAGATCGCGAGGCGAGGCTCAGGGACGACGAGGGTGCGGCTGATGAAGCCCTGGAGGCCGCCGGAATGGCCGAAGGTCGCCCATGATCCGGGCGCGCTCACCTCGAGGCCGAGGCCGTAATGGCGCTCGAGGCTCGCCCCGTCGTCGCGCCAATGCCGCCGCGTCATCTCGCGCCGGCTTGCGGCGGACAGGATGCTCGTCGGCGCGGCCGGATCGAGCTGCCCGAAGAAGCGCGCGAGATCGGCTGCGGTGCTGACGAAGCCTCCCGCCGGCGCGATGGCATGGGTTGGATTGTGGCCGGGAATGACGACCCGGCGCCCGAGCGGGCGCTTGCCGCTATGACCGCTGGCGAGGCGCGCCGAGCCGGCGAAGGCCGCGTCCGGCACCGTTTCCGTGAGCCCGGCCGGACGGATGACCCGCTCCGCGATCCAGTCCGGATAGGGCTGCCCCGTCACGGCCTCGATCACGAGACCAAGGAGCCCGTAGCCGTGGTTCGAGTATTTCAGCCGCAGACCCGTCTCGACCGGCGAGGGCTCGGCGAGGTCCGCCAGCAATTCGGCCCGGCCACGATACGGGATGCGGTCGACGAACTGGCTCGAATCGGGCCCGTCCCGGACGATGCCGCCGCTATGCGACAGGAGCTGGCCGATCGTCGCCACGGCGACGCTCGGATGCAGGCCGGAGACGTGGGTCCCGCAGCGATCGTCCAGCCGCAGCTTTCCCTCGTCGAGAAGGCACAGGATGCCGGCCGCCGTGAACGACTTGGATTGCGACGCGACCCGCATACGGTGCCGCGGGGTGAGCGGTTCGCCGGTCGCGAGGTCGGCACAGCCGAAGGCCCGCTCGAAGACGATCTCGCCCTCATGGGCGACCGCAACGGCGACGCCGGGCTGTTCGTGGACGCGGAGCTGGATGGCGAGCCAGCTCTCGGCATAGGCGAGCGCGCCGTCGAGCCAGGCCGGCCTGTCGGCCACGCCCGGCGGGCCTATTCCACGACCTTGGGAACGAGGAAGAAGCCGTCCTCGGTCGCCGGCGCATTCGCCATGATCCGGTCGACGGCGCCGCCCTCGGTGACGACGTCGTGCCGCTTCTTCATCCGCATCGGCGTCACCGAGCTCATCGGCTCGACCCCCGTGACATCGACCTCGTTCAGCTGCTCGACGAAGGCCAGGATCGCGTTCAGCTCGCCCTTCATGCGGGGGATGTCGGCATCCTCGATGGCGATGCGTGACAGGTGAGCGACCCGCTTAACGGTAGCCTCGTCGACCGACATGAAACCGTGCTCCCGCGCCCGACCGGGGAGCTACATGATCCACCGGCGAGCGGCAACGCCCGGTCCTGCGTCACACGCGAGGGCTGTCGAAACATCGCTTCGGATGACCGCGGTACCGCATGCGGCCGGGCTCGATGGCCCCGGCAGTCGGAGCCGGAGCGCACGCGCTCAGCTTCCCGACCCCTGGCGGGGTATCCAGCCCGGTCTGCCGAGAAGATAGTCGACCATCCGGGGCGGGATGGTCCGCTCGCGTGCGATGTCACGGGGATCGTGCGGAAGCTGCGTTGCGATCGCCGCCTCGTCGCCCGTCTGCACCTTCACCAACCAGTCCGGATCGACCAGAGCCGCGCGGCCGACGGCCACGAGGTCCGCCCCGGCCGCGAGTGCGAGACCTGCGTCGGCTTCCGTCCTGATGCCGCCGCATGCGACGACGGCGCAACGTCCGGCCACGACCTCAGCGATGGCGGTGATCGCACTGCGGCCGTCACCGCGCGGTTGGCTCTGGACCGTATAGCTTCGGTCTTCCCTCTGGGGCGACTGCGAACGGAAGTCGTCGAGCGAGATATGCAGGTAGTCGATCCGCAGATCGGCGAGCCGATCGGCCAGGACGATGGCATCGTCGAGCCCATAGCCATCCGGCTCGGCCTCGAACGGCGTCAGCCGGTAGCCCACCACCATCGTGGATCCCACGCCCTCACGCACAGCCTCGGCAACCGCCAGAGGAAAGCGCATTCGCCTGTCCAGATCGCCACCCCAACCATCCTGTCTCTGGTTGGCCCGCGGCGAGAAGAATTGGTGCATGAGATAGTGGTTGGCACCATGCAGCTCGATCCCGTCGAACCCCGCATCCTGGGCGCGTCGGGCAGCTGTTCGGAAGCTCTCGATCAGATGCTCCAGCTCCGCGACCGTCATCTCGCGCGGCGTGAGCGCCCCGGGCCTGAGTGATGCGATCGCGGATGGCGCCCGCAGTCGATCGTCGCCGACGAGGCTCGCCCTCGCGATCCGTCCGCCATCGTAGAGCTGGAGGATCGCGACGCCCCCGGCGACTTGGAATTCCCGTGCGAGACGGGCGAGACTGGCCACGTGCTCAGCGCGCGCCGCGCCGATCCCGTTCCAGGACCTGCCATCGTCATGGACATAGGCGCAGGCGGTGATCGCCGTACCGAAACCCGAGGCGCATCGTCGGCGCGCGTATGCCAGTTCCTCCGGCGTCACGCTCCCGTCCGGACTAGAGGCATCCGTCGTCATCGGTGCGAGCACGAACCTGTTCTTCGCGATCGCACCACTCTGAAACCGAAAGCTGGACCACGGAGCTACCATCGTTTGCGTCTCACGTGGCGAGGCTTCGACGGAGCGAGGGTGCGCCTCGCCCGCAAACCGTTACGCGAACGGGCTCCGCAGCATATGCGGCCAAGTTCTCGGCCGGTACGCGCGTCGGCGTCCTTCCGTGGCGCCAGGGTGTCTGGACATCAACGAACGTTCGCGTTCGGGAACGGCGCCGGCGCTCCATTCGAACCGACGGACCACCAACGCCCGTCAGGTGACGCGGGAATGATCGCTCGTGGGACCCGGGACGCTGATGACGGTCACGGCCGAGGTCAGCCGGCCGATGTAATAGGTCCCGGCCAGCGTCGCCGCGAAGATGAGGAGGAAGATGATCTCCCGGAGCAGCGATCGGGTGGCCGGAACCGGGAGCGGGGAGGCATTGTCGTTGGCGCCTTCCGCCGGTCCCTCCAGCATCAGCTGGGCCCGGGACGGGGGCGGCAGCATCCGGGGCGCGATCGGCACGAAGGCATCCAGCGGAACCCTCACTTGCCGCGAGCCGAATTTGGTGTCTTGCCGCGCCAGCATCACCTCCGCCCGTCGGAAGGCCGCAGGCACAGCGCCTGCGCGCCTGACACGCACCTGGCCGGACGGCGGCCGCAGCAGAGGGATGACATCGGCCCGCAGTCGACGGCCCGGGATGCGGGCGCCAGCCCCGTCGGCATTCCCGTTGCTGATCTGCGGGAGACCTCCTGGTCGTGGGATCATGGGCTCGCCCCGCCATCGTTAACGATCGGTAAACGAGGTTATGCCACGGGGGCGCCCGGGCCGCCATGCCGGCCAGGCCACCCCTTGGGGACAGCGTTAACGCCGGCTCAGACCGTCACGCCCATGCCGACATGGGGCGTGACGACCTGGATTCCGCTTCCCTCCATGGCCGCCACGAAGGCGTCGGCGGTCTGGTCGATGATGGGGAAGGAGCCGAAATGGCAGGGGATCACGGCGCGGGGCTTGAAGAAGCGCCGGATGGCATAGGCCGCGCCGTCGGCGCCCATGGTGAAGCGGTCGCCGACCGGCACCATGATGATCTCCGGGGCGTAGCGCTCCTGCAAAATCGCCATGTCGCCGAACACGTCCGTGTCGCCCATGTGATAGACGACCGGCTCGCCCGGCGCCGTGACGATGATCCCGTTCGGAAGCCCGAGCGGCGTGAAGACGTCGCCCTCGATCATGGTGGAGGAATGGTCCGCACGCACGAAGGTCACCCGAAAACCGCCCTGGTCGGTCGTGCCGCCCGTATTCATCGGGTCGAGCTTCGTCGCACCGCGCGTGCTCAGCCATTGGCAGAGCTCGAAATTCGCCACGATCGTGGCCCCGGTCCGCTCCGAGATCGCGACCGCGTCGCCGATATGGTCGCCATGCCCGTGCGTGATGAGGACGTGCGTCGCGCCTGCCGACGCCTCGACCGGGTCGCCCGAGAAGCCGGGATTGCCGGTGAGGAACGGATCCAGCAACACGACCTTGTCCCCGAATTCCAGGCGGAACGTGGAATGGCCGTACCAGGTGATGCGCATGCCGAGCCCTCTCCGCTGTCTCCCGCTCCCATAGCGGCCGGGCTCGGGTCGAGGAAGCCCCGCAGGGGCCCGGCGCGGTGAGCGGCAAGGACCTCGACCAGTTCTCGGCCCTGCCGAGGGGGCGGCGCCTGCTCGGCTTCGACCTCGGCACGAAGACGATCGGGCTTGCCCTCTCCGATGTCGAGCTCCGCATCGCGACGCCGTTCGAGACGATCCGGCGCTCGAAATTCACGGCCGAGGCCAACCGGATCCGGGACATCGCGGGGCGCTACGATGTCGGCGGCTTCGTGTTCGGCCTTCCGGTCAACATGGACGGCAGCGAGGGGCCGCGCGCCCAATCGACCCGAGCCTTCGCCCGCAATCTCGCACGCCTCTGCGACCTGCCGTCGACCTTCTGGGACGAACGGCTTTCGACGGCCGCCGTGACCCGCGCCCTCATCGAAGCCGACGCGTCCCGGGCGAAGCGGGCGACGGTCGTCGACCGCATGGCGGCCGCGTATATCCTTCAGGGCGCCCTGGACCGGATCCGGTCGGGAGCCCTGCCGCTACAACTTTAGATGATGATTGTAGGACTTGATTAAACTCAAGGTTTGTCTAGGTTCGCGGACAGTCCTGAGTAACGACGAACGATGGCGGCACGAGTGGCGCACCAATCGGACATCCAGACCGGCGACCAGGAGCCGGGGCGCGTGCCCGGCTCCGTCGGATCACCCGGGAATCCCGCCGATGTCGCGGAGTATGTGGCGGAATTCACCAAGGGCCTCGCCCGGCTGGCGCGCTCGTCGAAGCTCGACCTGCTCGCCTATCTCCTGGACGTGGCGCATCTGGAGGCCCGGACCGTGCTCGGCAATCCCGTCCGGAAGCGGCGCGACGGGTAGGGTCCGGGCAGCGCCCTAGGGACCCGGCCGGAGGAGCGAGACGGCGTTGCCGCCGTGCCGCTCGATGCGTTGCCCGATCTCGAGTTCGACCAGGACCAGTTGCACGGCCCGGACCGGCACGCCCGTTTGCCGCGCCAGATCGTCGACCGAGATCGGGGTCGCGTTCATGGCGGCGATGACCCGCTCCCGCTCGCTTCGAGGGCCGGCCGCCGGCTCGTCTTCGCCCGAGTCCCACATCCCGGCGGCGCCGTCCGAGATGCCGTCGTCGAGTTCGTCCCAGAGCGGGCGGGTGTCCCTCCCGAAACCGTGGGGCTCGGGTTCCCGGTAGAGACCGGGCCCGCCCTCGCCCGCGCCGCCGATCAGGGGTTCGAGCGCGGCGATCACGTGGTCGGCCGAGCCGCACAGTGTGGCGCCGCCCCGGATGAGATCGTTCGTGCCTTCCGCCCGAGGATCGAGCGGCGAACCCGGTACCGCGAAGACCTCGCGGCCCTGCTCCAGCGCGAAGCGCGCCGTGATCAGCGATCCCGATTTCCGCGCCGCCTCGACCACCACCACCCCGAGCGCCAGGCCCGAGACGATCCGGTTGCGGCGCGGGAAGTCGCGTCCCCGCGGCTCCCAGCCGATCGGCATCTCGGAGATCGCCGCACCGCCCTCGGCCACCATGCGCTCGAGAAGCGGTTTGTTCTCATCGGGATAGACGCGGTCATGGCCGCCGGCCAGCACGGCGATCGTGCCGGTCGCGAGTGCCGCCCGGTGGGCGCGCGTGTCGATGCCGCGGGCCAGGCCGGAGGCGATCACGAACTCGGCCCGACCGAGATCCGTCGCGAGCCGCTCGGCGAAGCTCGCCCCGGCTGCCGAGGCGTTGCGCGAGCCGACGATCGCGACCACCGGTCGCGACAGAGCCGCAGACGAACCCCGGACGGCGATCAGCGGGGGCGCGGTGTCGATCGCGAGGAGCGGCCGCGGGTAATCCGGCTCGCCCTGCGCCACGAAGCGCGCGCCGAGGCGCGACGCCGCATACAGCTCGCGCTCCGCCTCGGCCCGGCTGCAGATTCGGAGCGCCGGCCGGCCCGATTGGCGGGCCAGATCCGGCAGGGCCTCCAGGGCGGCGCCCGCGCCACCGAACTGGTTGACCAGCGCCCGAAAGCTGCGCGGGCCGATCCGCTCGCTCCTGATCAGGCGGAGCCAGTCGAGCCGCTGCGCATCGCTGAGGGCGATCGCACTCACGCCTTGCGCCCGATCCGGCTTTCCGTCCCGGCCAGGAGCCTTTCGATATTGGCGTGATGCTTGGCCCAGAGCACGGGCAGGATCAGGCCGAGGACGACCGCAGCCTGGCCATGGCCGAGCCACCAGGCCGCTGCCGGCGGGCCTAGCGAGGCCAGGAGACCGGCCAGCGAGGAGTAGCGGGTCACGGCCGCGACCGCGAGCCAAATCGTGGCGAAGATGAGCACCAGGCGCGAATCGAGCCCGAGCAGGCAGCCGATGAAGGTCGCGACACCCTTGCCGCCGCGAAAGCCGAGCCAGACCGGGAAACAATGGCCGAGGATCGCCCCGAGCGCGGCGGCCAGTCCGGCCTCCGGACCGAGGAGCCGGTCGGCCAGGACGATGGCCGCCGTCGCCTTCAGTGCATCCAGCAGCAAGGTGGAGGCCGCGAGGCCCTTGTGACCCGTCCGCAGAACGTTGGTCGCGCCGATATTGCCGGAGCCGATCGCGCGAACGTCGCCGAGCCCCGCCATGCGGGTGAGGATCAACCCGAACGGGATCGCGCCGAGGAGGTAGCCGAGGGCAAGGCCGCCGAGAATGGCCGGCCAGAAGGATAGCGTCACGCCGCCCTCGCGGGCGCAGCCTCGTCGAGGTCATGCACGATCCGTCCGGCCACGATCGTCCGCCTCACGCGACCGGCGAGCCGGGCCTCGTCGAAGGGGGAGTTCTTGGACCGGGATCGCAGGTCGCGCTTGTCCAGGAGGTAGGGCTCGTCGGGGTCGAGCAGGATGAGGTCCGCCGGCGCGCCACGGGCGAGGCGTCCGGCCGAGAGGCCAAGGATCTCGGCCGGACGGGACGACAGCGCCCGGAGGAGCGCCGGCAGCGCAAGCCGCCCGTCCTGAACGAGGCGGAGCGAAGCGGAGAGGAGCGTCTCGAGGCCGATCGCGCCGTCTGCAGCCTCGGCGAAAGGCAGCCGCTTCGTCTCCACGTCCTGGGGGTTGTGGTCGGAGACGACGACGTCGATGACGCCCTCGGCGAGCGCCTCGATGACGGCCTGCCGGTCGTCCTCGTGCCGAAGCGGCGGAGACAGCTTGCAGAAAGTGCGGTAATGGCCGACGTCGTTCTCGTTCAACGCGAGGTTGTTGACGGAGACCCCGCAGGTCACAGGCAGCCCGTCTGCCTTGGCGTGCCGGATGATGTCGACGGAATCCGCGCATGAGACCATGGCCGCGTGATAGCGCGCGCCGGTGAGCCGCACGAGGCGGAGGTCCCGCTCCAGCATCACGGTCTCGGCCTCGCGCGGGATGCCGGCGAGCCCGAGCCTGGAGGCCAGTTCGCCCTCGTTCATCACGCCGCCGCCGACGAGGCTCGCCTCGGCGAGATGCGGCATGAGGAGGGCGCCGAGGTCGCGCGCATAGGTCAGCGCCCGGCGCATCACGCCGGCCGAGGCGATCGCATGCGCACCGTCCGTGAAGGCGACGGCCCCGGCTTCCTGCAGGAGGCCGAGTTCCGTCATCTCGCGCCCTTCGAGCCGGCGCGTGATGGCGGCCGCCGGGTGAATGTTGACCCGCGAGGTGTCGCGGGCGCGCCGAAGCAGGAAGTCCACGATGGCCGGGTCGTCGACGATCGGGTTCGTGTCCGGCATCGAGACGATCGTCGTCACCCCGCCGGCCGCCGCCGCCTCGCTCGCGCTCTTCAGCGTCTCGCGATGCTCGGCCCCGGGCTCGCCCACGAAGGCCCGCATGTCGACGAGGCCCGGCGCGAGGTGGAGCCCGCGGCCGTCGATCACTTGGGCACCCGCCGGAGCAGCCGGATTTTCACCCCAGGCGACGTCCTCGATGACGCCATCCCGGATGAGAACCGCTCCCCGTCCCTCGCGCCCCGTGGACGGGTCGACGAGGTGGGCATTCGCGAGGAGGAGAGGTCTCGATGTCACCGGTAAATCTCCCGCCGGTGACCGATCTGCACGACGAGCACGCGCAACGCGCCTTCCTCGATGCTGACCACCACCCGGTAGTCGCCAATGCGATAGCGCCAATAATCGCCGAAGCGGCCCCCTTTCAAGGGCTCGCCGAGACGGCGGGGATCGTCGGTCGCGGCGACGCGTGTTCGCAGGAATTCGACGATCCGGCGCGCAACCCCAGGATCGAGCGAATTTAGCTGCTTTCGAGCCCGAGGCGCGAACTCAATCCGCCAGCCCAAGCTCTCGCTCCACCTCCTCCAACGTCGTGGTAGAGCTACGTCCGGCCGCGATCTCAGCAAGGGCGAGGTCAGCCGCATGCACGTCCTCGAGATCCTCGAGATGGGCGAGGACGGCTTCGACGACGAGTTCGGACTTGCTACGGCCGACCCACTCGACCGCTTTGTCGAGGCGGCTCTCCAGATCGGGAGGTATTCGGACCGCCAGCATGTCCTGCCCTCGAACGCATGGCCGGCCGTTCGGCAGTGGCCGACGGGAGCCGTCGATTCACTTTCCCCACCTGAGGGGAGCGGTCAAGCGTCAGTCGTCCTCACCGGTTCGGCAGATGCCCGGCCAGCGCCTCGAGCACCGCCATCCGGACCGCGACCCCCATCTCGACCTGCTCCCGGATCAGGGATTGCGCCCCGTCGGCAACCTCGGAGGAGATCTCGACGCCCCGGTTCATCGGGCCCGGATGCATGACGAGGGCATCGGGCTTGGCGACGGAAAGCTTCTCGGAATCGAGGCCGAAATAGCGGAAATACTCCTTCACGGAGGGCACGAAGGAGCCGTTCATGCGCTCGCGCTGGAGGCGCAGCATCATGACGATGTCGACCCCGGCGAGCCCGGCCCGCATGTCGGTGAACACCTCGACGCCGAACCGGGCGATCCCGGCCGGCATGAGGGTGGAGGGGCCGATCACCCGGACGCGGGCGCCGAGCGCCTGGAGCAGGATGATGTTCGAGCGGGCGACGCGCGAATGCAGGATGTCGCCGCAGATGGCGACCACCAGACCCTCGATCGCGCCCCGGTTGCGCCGGATGGTCAGCGCGTCCAGGAGCGCCTGGGTCGGATGCTCGTGCGCGCCGTCCCCGGCATTCACGACCGAGCAATCCACCTTGCGGGCGAGAAGGTGGACGGCGCCGGCCTCCTGATGGCGGACGACGATGATGTCCGGTCGCATGGCATTCAGGGTCGCGGCCGTGTCGATCAGGGTCTCGCCCTTCTTCACCGCGGAGGACGCGACCGACATGTTCATGACGTCCGCCCCGAGCCGCTTCCCGGCGAGTTCGAAGGAGGATTGCGTTCGGGTCGAGGGTTCGAAGAAGAGGTTGATCTGCGTGCGCCCCCGCAAGGTGGTCTTCTTCTTCTCGATCTGCCGGGAGACCTCGACGGCCTCGTCGGCCTGGTCGAGGAGGATCTCGAGGTCCTGCCGGGACAGGCCTTCGATGCCCAGAAGATGGCGGTGTGGATAGGCGGGACGCGACATGCCGTTCGGGTTATGAGGTCGGGCGGGAAAAGCAAGGCCGGAGGCGCGGCAGCCGGTCTCGAATTGACAGAGCGGCCCGGCTATCCCACCTAACGCCATCCGGGGTCCCGTGCGAGGCACGCCCTCCGCGCTACCGAAACAACCGATCGCCTCGCGACCCGGAGGGCCAGCCTCGGCATGAAAGTCGTCGTCGTCGAATCGCCGGCCAAGGCCAAGACGATCAACAAATATCTGGGTCCGGGCTACGAGGTCCTGGCTTCGTTCGGGCATATCCGCGACCTTCCGGCCAAGGACGGCTCCGTCGATCCCGAGCAGGATTTCCGCATGCTCTGGGAGCTCGACGCCCGGGGCGGCAAGCGCGTCGCCGAGATCGCGAAGGCGGTCCGTGGCGCGGAAAAGCTCATTCTCGCGACCGACCCCGACCGTGAAGGCGAGGCGATCTCCTGGCACGTGGTCGAGGCCTTGCGCGAGAAGCGGGTCCTGAAGGACGTGCCGATCGAGCGCGTCACCTTCAACGCCATCACCAAGGATGCCGTCGACGCGGCCATGCGGGCGCCGCGCCAGATCGACGGCGCGCTGGTCGACGCCTATCTGGCGCGCCGCGCCCTCGACTATCTCGTCGGCTTCACGCTCTCGCCCGTCCTGTGGCGGAAGCTTCCCGGTGCACGCTCCGCCGGCCGGGTTCAGTCGGTCGCGCTCCGCCTCGTCTGCGATCGTGAGAACGAGATCGAGCGGTTCGCACCGCGGGAATACTGGTCGCTCGTGGCGACGCTCGCGACCGGGGACGGCGGCGTCTTCGAGGCGCGGCTGGTCGGCGCGGACGGCAAGCGCATCCAGCGCCTCGATGTCGGGACGGGCGACGAGGCGGAGGCCTTCCGCCGGGATCTCGAGCTCGCGACCTTCAAGGTCTCGACCGTCGAGGCGAAACCCGCCAAGCGGCATCCGCAGCCGCCCTTCACCACCTCGACCCTGCAGCAGGAGGCGTCGCGCAAGCTCGGCTTCGCGCCGGCTCATACGATGCGGGTCGCCCAGCGGCTCTATGAGGGGATCGAGGTCGGCGGCGAGGCCGTCGGCCTCATCACCTATATGCGGACGGACGGCGTCGACATGGCGCCCGAGGCGATCGCCGCGACCCGGCGGGTAATCGGCAAGGAATATGGCGACCGCTACGTCCCGGCGGTCCCGCGCAAATACACCGTCAAGGCGAAGAACGCCCAGGAGGCGCACGAGGCGGTGCGACCGACCGATCTCGGCCGGCTTCCGGCCTCCGTCTCCCGGTCGCTCGATGCCGACCAGGCAAGGCTCTACGAGCTGATCTGGGTCCGGACCGTCGCGAGCCAGATGGAATCGGCCGAGCTTGAGCGGACCAGTGTCGACATCGATGCTGCCGTTGGCCCGCGACACATCCAGCTGCGGGCGACCGGCCAGGTCGTGAAGTTCGACGGCTTCCTGACCCTCTACCGCGAGGGTCGCGACGAGCCGGAGCCGACCGGCGCTGCCGCGGATGCGGAGAGCGACGACGAGCGACGCCTGCCGCCGATGCGGGCCGGCGAGGCGCTGGAGCGCCGGCGCATCGCCTCGACGCAGCATTTCACCGAGCCGCCGCCGCGCTATTCGGAGGCGAGCCTCGTCAAGCGGATGGAGGAGCTCGGCATCGGGCGGCCCTCGACCTATGCGGCCGTGCTCGCGGTCTTGCGCGAGCGGGAATACGTGAAGCTCGACAAGAAGCGGCTCGTTCCGGAGGACAAGGGCCGGCTCGTGGTCGCCTTCCTGGAGAGCTTCTTCCGCCGCTATGTCGAATACGATTTCACCGCCGCGCTCGAAGAGCAGCTCGACCGCGTGTCGAACCACGAGATCGACTGGAAGGACGTGCTGCGCGAGTTCTGGCGCGACTTCTCGGCCGCGGTCGGCGAGACGAAGGACCTGCGGACGACCGAGGTTCTGGATGCGCTGAACGAGCTTCTCGGCTCCCACATCTTCCCGGCCAAGGAAGACGGGTCGAATCCCCGCACCTGCCCGACCTGCGGCAATGGCCAGCTTTCCTTGAAGCTCGGCAAGTTCGGCGCCTTCGTCGGCTGCTCGAACTACCCGGAATGCCGCTACACCCGCCAGCTCGCGGCCGCCGGCGGCGAGGACGGCGACCCGGGAACGCCCGGCATCCGCGCGCTGGGCGAGGATCCCGAGACGGGCCTACCCGTCACGGTTCGGGACGGGCGGTTCGGCCCCTTCATCCAGCTCGGCGAGGGCGAGAAGCCGAAGCGGTCCTCGATCCCGAAGGGAACCGAACCCGCGACGATCGACCTCGAACGGGCGCTGAAGCTGCTGTCGCTGCCGCGCGAGATCGCGAAACACCCGGAGAGCGGCCAGCCGATCCTGGCCGGGATCGGCCGCTACGGACCCTATGTCCAGCACGGCAAGGTCTATGCGAGCCTCAGCCGCGACGACGACGTGCTCGAGATCGGCGGCAACCGGGCGATCGACCTGATCGTGACGAAGGAATCCGGCGGTGGCCGCGGCGGCCGTGTCGTCGATCCGGGACGGCTCATCGGCGATGACCCGGAAACGAAGAAGCCGATCGTCGTGAAGGCGGGAAAGTACGGGGCCTATGTCTCGGATGGCGAGACCAACGCAACGATCCCGCGCGAGACGAGCGCGGATGCCGTGACGCTCGACGAGGCCGTGGCTTTGCTCGTCGCCCGCCGAGCAGCCGGACCTTCGAAGAAGCCGGCACGTGGGCGGGCCGCGGCCCCGAAGAGCAAGGCTGCGAGCACCACGGAGCGCGCCAAGCCCACCAAGAAGAAGGTCGTCCGTAAGGCGCCGAAGAAGGCTGGCAGCCCGAAACGGAAAGCCGCCGAGTCCTAGGGGACGCCGGATGAGCGACATCGAACCCGAACTCGTTCTCCGGACCGACGACGGCCCGGTCACGACCTTGTCGCTGAACGCCGTCGCACGCCGCAACGCGCTGTCGCTCGAGCTTCGAGCCGCGCTGGAGCGCACGCTTCGTGGGGCGATGGCCGATCCCGATTGCCGCGCCATCGTGCTCACGGGCGAGGGCGATCATTTCTGCGCTGGAGGCGACATCGTCGCGATGGCGGGTCTCGACGCGATTTCGGGACGTAACCGGCTCACCAGCGCGCACGACATCGTCCGGCTCCTGGTCGAGGGCGAAAAGCCGGTCGTCGCTGCGATCGAGGGCTACGCCGTCGGGGCCGGCCTTTCGCTGGCGGCGGCTTGCGACATCGTCGTCGCCGGCCGGAGCGCGCGCTTCGCCTGTTCCTTCAACCGGCTCGGCCTCGTCCCGGATTTCGGCATCGCCTTCACGCTGCCGATGCGGGTCGGAATGGGCCGGGCCCGGCGGATCATGCTCGCGGCGGACACCTTCGACGCGGAGGCCGCGGAACGCTGGGGCCTCGTGGATCAGGTCGCCGAGGCCGGGGAGGCGCGAAGGGTCGCCGTCGCGCTTGCGTCTCGCATCGCAGCCGACGCCGCCCCCCTGTCCAACGCCTATGCCAAGCGCCTCCTCGCCCGGATGCCCGGCACGCTGGACGATGTGCTTCGCGCCGAGGCCGATGCCCAATCGATCCTGTATGCGAGCCGCGACTTCGCGGAAGGACGGGCGGCGTTCCTCGGCAAACGGAAGCCGAGCTTCGAGGGGCGCTAAGCGCGAGAGAACCCTCGGTTCTGCACAGACGATAGTACCCTCTTTGTTCTCTTTACCTCTGATTTGCTATGGTGGGGCTCCGGCGAATCAGCGTGTGAGTTCAGATGGCCGAACGGGATCTCTTCGGCGGTGGGGCGGCGCTCAGGAAGAGCGCCGAGCTGCCGCCCTCCCCTGGTGTGAGGACGGCCCGGGCCCGCCCGGCGCTTCAGGCTGTCCCGACGCCGCCGCCGAGCTACGACGCATCCACGATCGAGGTCCTCGAGGGGCTGGAACCCGTCCGCCGCCGCCCGGGCATGTATATCGGGGGCACCGACGAGCGCTCGCTGCATCACCTCTTCGCCGAGGTGATCGACAATGCCATGGACGAGGCCGTGGCCGGCCACGCCACCTTCATCGAGGTCTCGCTCGAGGCCGGCAACTTCCTGACCGTCACGGATAACGGCCGCGGCATCCCGGTCGATAAGCATCCGAAATTCCCGACGAAGTCCGCGCTCGAGGTCATCATGACCACGCTGCATGCGGGCGGGAAGTTCGATTCCAAGGTCTATGAGACCTCTGGCGGCCTGCACGGGGTCGGCATCTCGGTCGTGAACGCGCTGTCCGACGTGCTCGAGGTCGAGGTCGCCCGGAACCAGATCCTGTATCGCCAGGATTATTCGCGCGGATTGCCGCTCGGCCCCCTCTCCGAGATCGGACGCGTTCACAACCGCAAGGGAACGCGCGTCCGTTTCCATCCCGACCCGCAGATTTTCGGCCCGGACCTCACCTTCGAGCCCCGGCGGCTCTTCAAGATGGCCCGCTCCAAGGCCTATCTCTTCGGCGGCGTCGAGATTCGGTGGCGCTGCGACCCTGCGCTCCTGACAGGGCCTGATCCGATCGCGGCTGAGGCCACGTTCCGCTTCCCGGGCGGATTGCGCGACTACCTGCTTCGCGAGATCGAGGGCGCGACCCCGATCGCGGACGGCATCTTCGCCGGCAAGGTGACGAAGCCGGGCGGTCATGGCTCGCTCGAATGGGCGGTCGCCTGGCTCGCCGACGCGGATGGCTTTTCGAGCTCCTATTGCAACACGATCCCGACCCCCGAGGGCGGCACGCATGAGGGCGGGCTCCGGGTCGCGCTGCTGCGGGGCCTGCGCGAGCATGCCGAGCGGGTCGGGCAGGTGAAGCGGATGGCCGCGGTCACGACCGACGACGTCATGGCGCAATGCGCCGCCATGCTGTCGGTCTTCATCCGCGAACCGGAATTCCAGGGCCAGACCAAGGACAAGCTCGCGACGCTCGAAGCGTCCCGGATCGTCGAGGGCGTCATCCGGGACGCCTTCGACCATTGGCTCGCGGCCTCTCCGCTGCAGGCGAACCGGCTGCTCGACTGGGTCGTCGAGCGGGCCGACGAACGCCTCCGCCGCCGGGCCGAGAAGGAGGTCGCCCGCAAGAGCGCGACCCGGAAGCTTCGCCTGCCCGGCAAGCTCGCCGATTGCACCCGCGCCGGGGCGGCCGGATCGGAACTCTTCATCGTCGAGGGCGATTCGGCAGGCGGCAGCGCGAAACAGGCCCGGGACCGGGCGACCCAGGCGATCCTGCCGCTCCGCGGCAAGATCCTGAACGTGGCCTCGGCCGGTCGCGACAAGCTGGTCGCGAACCAGCAGCTCTCGGACCTGACCCAGGCTCTCGGCTGCGGTACGGGCAGCCACTACAAGGATGGCGACCTCCGCTACGAGAAGGTCATCATCATGACGGACGCCGACGTGGACGGCGCCCACATCGCCTCGCTCCTGATCACCTTCTTCTACCGGCAGACGCCCCGCCTGATCGACCGCGGCCACCTCTACCTCGCGATGCCGCCACTCTACCGGCTGACCCAGGGCGCGAAGACCGTCTATGCGCGGGACGAGAAACACCGCGAGGAGCTGCTGCGCACCGCCTTCAAGGGATCGGCGAAGGTCGATGTCGGCCGCTTCAAGGGCCTGGGCGAGATGATGCCGGCGCAGCTGAAGGAGACCACGATGGATCCCCGGAAGCGGACCCTTCTGCGCGTCACCATCGTCGACGCGGACGCCATCGGGACGGGCTATTCGATCGAGCGGCTGATGGGCAACAAGCCCGAGTCGCGCTTCGCCTTCATCCAGGAACGCGCCGCTTTCGCAGACGAGGCGCAGCTCGACATCTAGGCTCTGCCCGGCCCGGCCCGATCGAGGCGGAGCGAGACCACGCCGTCCTCCTCGGCCTCGCCGGTCACCGCAAAGCCGTGCCGGCGGTAGAAAGCGAGCGCGCCCAGGTTGCCCTTGATGACGAAGAGGCGGGTCGTCGTGGCGTCCGGGTGCAGAACGGCAAGTCGGGCGAGTAAAGCGCTCCCGATCCCCTGCTTCTGCTGCTCCCGCTGCACATAGAGCCGGACCACGAACAGCACCGGCGGACGAAAAGCCGAGGCATAGGCGTGCCCGACGATCTGCCCGGTCTCGAATTCCGCGACCAGGAAGGAGGCAGGTGCCGCCACCATCTGTCGAGCCAGCAGCTCCGGCGCGTGCCAGCGCTCGTGCAGGCTAGCGACGCGGTCTCGGCCGATCAGCGGCTCGTAGGTCTCCCGCCACAGCTCGCCCAAAAGCTCGAAAACGGCTGGGGCTTCGTCGGTCCGGGCCGGTCGGATCCTGACCATGCCCCCGAGAGGGTCAAGGAGCGTCCCGGGCATAAAAAAGGCCCGGCGTCGCCGCCGGGCCCTGTGTTCGTCGCTCTAAGCCGAAGCTTAGAAGCCGTTGAACTTGTAGTTGATGCCGGCGCGGACGACGGTGAAGTCGCTCTGGCGGGTGTCGTTGAGGGTCACGATGTTCGCGGCAACGCCCGAATACACCGGGTTCACCCGACGATCCTGGTCCATGCTGACATAAAGGCCCTCGATCTTGCCGGTCAGGCTCGGGGTGAAGGCATATTCGATACCACCACCAGCCGCATAACCATTGCGGTTCTCTTCGTAGGCGAAACCACCGGTGCCGTACACGAGCAGGCGATCGAAGGCGTAACCGAGGCGACCGCGAACGGTGCCGAAGTAATCCGACGAACGATCCCGGAAGGACAAGGTCGCGGCCGGAGCAGCGAACGCCAGGCCGGGGGTGCCGACGAAGGTGTAGTTGCCGGTATTGGCGCGATTGCCACCGAAGTCCTTGTACTGGGCGTCGGCTTCGATACCGAACACGATGTTGCCCATCTGGTAGTTGTAGCCGATCTGGCCGCCACCAGTGAAGCCGTCACGGTTGTTGCCGTTGCCGTTGTCGATCGTGAGCGTGCCGGCGGTGCCGGCCGAATTCACGACCGAGCCCGCGGGCAGGCCGATGGTGCCGTTGTTGTTGTTGTCCGAGAAGCCGTAGCCGGCATTCACACCGAGGTAGAAGCCGGTCCAGGTGAAGACCGGAACGGCGACGTAGGGCGCCGGGGCCATGCGCCGCGACGGGAGGTCGGCAGCCATCGCGCCGGCCGACATCATGGCCAATGCGACGGAAGAGAGCAGGATCTTCTTCATGGATATGTCCGTTGTTGTGGTCAGTGGTCCGAGGTTGGTTCTAGCCCCAACGCGCTTAATCGTCTGTGACTTGGCGGCAACAGCCCCGTGCAACCTGGGGCGCCAGAGGGCCCGAACCCCGATCGGGGCCGCCGCGGCAAGGTGCCGTGTGAGATGATTTCCGAATGGTGTAAAGCACTTATCGGGTTGTCGGTTGTGCGGTAACCCTCCCTTTACCGTGATCTCCGACAGTCTGGACGGCGGGATCACCCGTCGGAGACAGGCGGATGCTCGGCTTTACACAGGAGGACGGTCGCCCGTCCATCATTGCCAGCACGATTAAGTCGGTGGTGATCGTAGGCACGCTCTCTGTCCTGGCCGCCGGCTGGCTCTCGTCCGCGACAGACAACCAGACCCTTTCCCGACTCGCCGCGAATGCGAGCCGCGGCGTGGAGGATCCCCTCACCACGGGCTCGATCTCCTCACGGGCCAATGCCGTGAAGATCGATCCTTGCGGCCCCCCCCGACGCTGAGTCGCGGAGACCCGGGGGCCTCCGAGCCGCCCTTTCGTCGCCTACGGGCTGGTGTTAAGAGGCGAGCTCCCCTTAAGCGGATGGCGAACGGTCGCGTGTGAGGGCCCCAATCCGGGCCACGGCTTCTCCGGATTCGGATGGTCCGAATCGCGTCGCCGACAGCATCTGCCGCCGATCTCTCACACCGGTTCACCTGACATGAGCGAGACCAGAGCCAAGCCGGTTGCCACGTCGGGCCGCGACTATTCCGAGACCCTCTTCCTCCCCCGGACCGATTTCCCGATGCGGGCGGGGCTTCCCCAGCGGGAGCCGCTGCTCCTGGAGCGCTGGGACCGGATCCAGCTCTACCGCCGCCTCCGGGAGGCCTCCGCCGGACGGCGGCGCTTCATTCTTCATGATGGCCCCCCCTACGCCAACGGCAACATCCATATCGGGCATGCGCTGAACAAGATCCTCAAGGACCTCGTCACCCGCACGCAGCAGATGCTCGGTTTCGATTCCAACTACGTGCCCGGCTGGGATTGTCACGGCCTCCCGATCGAATGGAAGATCGAGGAGCAATATCGTGCCGCCGGCCGCAACAAGGACGACGTGCCCGTCGTCGATTTCCGGCGCGAATGCCGCGCCTTCGCGCAACACTGGCTCGAGGTGCAGCGGCAGGAATTCAAGCGCCTGGCCGTCGAAGGCGACTGGGCCCATCCCTACACGACGATGGCCTTCCCGGCCGAGGCGCAGATCGCGCGCGAGATCATGAGCTTCGCCCGGACCGGCCAGCTCTATCGCGGCTCGAAGCCCGTGATGTGGTCGCCTGTCGAGAAGACGGCGCTGGCAGAGGCCGAGGTCGAATACGAGGAGAGGACGAGCCAGACCGTCTGGGTCGCCTTCCCGATCTCGTCCACCCTCGACGGCGATCTCGACGGCGCGGCTGTCGTGATCTGGACGACGACGCCCTGGACGATCCCGGCCAACCGCGGGATCAGCTACGGGGCCGGCATCTCCTACGGCCTCTACCAGGTCACCGAGGCGGCCGGGGAGACCTGGGCCAAGCCGGGCAGCCGCTACGTGCTCGCCGACAAGCTCGCCGCCGAGACCTTCGCGGCGGCCCGGGTCTCGGGCTTCGAGCGGGTCAAGGACGTGCTGCCCGTGATGATCGTCCAATGCAGCCATCCCTTCCGGGGTCTCCCGGGCGCGAATGGCTATTGGGATTTCGACGTGCCGGTACTGCCGGCCGATTACGTGACGGACGATGCCGGCACGGGCTTCGTCCACAGCGCGCCCGGCCATGGCCTCGAGGATTACGGCACCTTCCTCGACCATCGCAACACCTATGCGGAGGCAGGCACGACCGAGGTCCCCCACACCGTCGACGAGGATTCGGCCTATTACCCGACGGTCCCGTTCTTCGCGGGCGAGCGCGTCTTCGACGCCAAGGGCAAGGATGGGCGCGCCAACGCGGTCGTCACCGAGAAGCTCGCGGAGGTCGGCGCACTCGTGGCTCGGGGCCGGCTGAAGCATTCCTACCCGCATTCCTGGCGCTCAAAGGGACCTCTTCTGTTCCGGAACACGCCGCAATGGTTCATCGCGATGGACCGTGAGCTGGGCGACGGGACGACGCTCCGGTCGCGCGCGCTCGACCAGATCCACCATCATGTGCGCTGGGTGCCGGCGGCGGGCGAGAACCGCATCACCGGCATGATCGAGAAACGTCCGGATTGGGTGGTCTCCCGCCAGCGCGCCTGGGGGGTGCCGATCGCCATCTTTGTGCGGCGAGACTCGGACGAGATCCTGGTCGACGAGCGGGTGAACGAGGCGATCGCGGCCGCCTTCGAGGCCGAGGGCGCCGATGCCTGGTTCGAGCCGGGCGCGGCCGAGCGTTTTCTCGCCGCCGGAGGCCATGATCCCGCGGAATGGGACAAGGTCGACGACATCCTCGACGTCTGGTTCGATTCGGGCTCGACCCACGCCTTCACGCTCGAAGACCCGCGTCACTTCCCGGGCCTCGCCGGCACCCGCCGCCAGGTGAATGGCGGCGAGGACACGGTGATGTATCTCGAAGGATCGGACCAGCATCGGGGCTGGTTCCACTCCTCGCTCCTCGAATCCTGCGGCACGCGAGGACGCGCGCCTTTCGACATCGTGCTGACGCACGGCTTCGTGCTCGACGAGCGCGGGGAGAAGATGTCGAAATCGCGCGGCAACGTCACGGCGCCCCAGGAGGTGATCAAGGCGTCCGGTGCGGACATCCTCCGGCTCTGGGTCGCGGCCGCCGACTATTCCGACGACCTCAGAATCGGCCCCGAGATCCTGAAGACCTTCTCGGAGACCTATCGCAAGCTCCGCAACACCATTCGCTGGATGTTGGGAACGCTGGCCCATCACGACGGGGCTGCCCTGCCGCCCCTCGAGCAGCTGCCCGAACTCGAGCGCTGGGTGCTTCATCGCATGGCCGAGCTCGATCGGGAGGTGCGCCAGGCCTATGCCGATTTCGATTTCGGCCGGGTGGTCTCGCTGATGACGCATGCGATGACGGGCGACCTGTCGGCCTTCTATTTCGACATCCGCAAGGACGCCCTCTATTGCGACCCGATCTCGAGCCCGACCCGCCGGGCGGCGCTTGCCGTGATCGACGAGGTGTTCCGCCGGACGGTGACGATGATCGCCCCGATCCTGTCCTTCACGGCCGAGGAGGCCTGGCTCGAACGCTATCCGTCCCAGGACGGCTCCGTGCATCTGGAGACCTTCGCGCCCGTCCCGCCGGAATGGCGGGACGACGCGCTGGCAGCCCGCTGGGCGACGATCCGGCGCGCCCGCCGCGTCGTCACGGGCGCGCTCGAGATCGAGCGGGCCGCGAAGCGCATCGGGGCGAGCCTCGAAGCGGCGCCCGTCGTCTACGTCTCGGACCCGAACATGGCCGCGATCCTGGACGGCGTGGACATGGCCGAAATCTGCATCACGTCAAGCATCAGAATGGTGCGGGGCGAGGCGCCTGCGGAGGCCTTCAGGATCGAGGACGTTGCCGGTATCGGGATCGTGTCGGCGCGAGCCGAGGGCCGCAAATGCGCCCGCTCCTGGAAGATCACGCCCGAGGTGGGAGCGGACCCCGTCTATCCCGACGTCACGCCGCGCGACGCCTCCGCCCTGCGGGAATGGGACGCGATCCGGCCGGCGGCATCCTGACGACGACGGACTGACATGATGCCCGCTCGTCTAGGCCTCGCGGTCGCGCTCGCCGCGCTGACTATCGATCAGGCCTCCAAGCTGTATCTGCTGTTCGAATATGACCTGGGCGCTCATGAGCCGGTACATCTGACATCCTTCGCGACCCTGCTCGTCGTCTGGAACAGAGGCATCTCCTACGGCCTGTTCCAGCAGCACAGCGAGATCGGCCGCTGGTTGCTGATCGGGCTCTCGGCCCTCGCGACTTTGGCGATGGGCTGGTGGATGCTGCGCGCCAGGCAGCGCATCCTCGCGGCATCACTCGGTCTCGTGGTCGGCGGAGCGGTCGGGAACGGCATCGACCGGGTCGCCTACGGCGCCGTGTTCGACTTCATCCATCTGCATTACGGCTCGTTCTCGTGGTACGTATTCAATGTCGCGGATGCGGCGATCGTTGCCGGGGTAGTCGGCCTCGTCTATGACGCTTTCCTCGGGGATCGGCATCGACAGCCTGCGGCCTGACGAAGCTGGATGGACCGCCAGGCACGGACGGCGCCGTCATACGAAAGCCCGAATAGGGGCCGATGGCGGCTAAGGACGGGGGATCAGGGATGACCAACAGAATGTCGGTGCGGCTCGGGTTGATCTGCGGCCTCTCGGCCATGGCGATCGCCGGCCCGGTCCGGGCCGAGGAAGGCGTCGCGATGAAAAGCCTTCTCGGCAATATGGGCCTCATCGCCAGGGAGAAGGACCCGATCCGCTACCGCGAGCGGGCACCGCTCGTCGTGCCCCCGAAGGCCGAACTCAGGACGCCTGTCGGGGTCGAGAGCACCGCGGCGGCGAACCCGCAATGGCCCAACGACCCGGACGTGGCCGCCAAGCGCCGCAGCGCGGAAGACTCTCGACGGCCAGTGACGCAGAGCGACACGCGCCGGATGTCGGACAACAACCCGCGCCTGAGCCCGTCCGAACTGCAATCCGGTCGGATCGCCCGGAGCGAAGCTCCGGACCCGAGAACCCACCGCGGCGACAATGCTCGCGACGTTCTTCTCCTGTCTCCAGACCGCATGCGGGCCAACCCGAAGAGCGATGCGGACGACAAGCTGGACGACCAGGCGCCGGGTCGCCGCGTCCTGACGGAACCGCCGTCGACCCTGCGCAAACCGGCTAGCGGCAGGGGCCTGCCGAACGACTTCACGCCGCGCGCCGACACGCAGAACCAGGAAGCCTCGCCCTTGGGCTGGCTCACGCGGAAATTCAGCAGTGGGGATGATGACGAGTAGCGGGAGGACGTTCGTCCCCGTGTCCCGTCCCCAACTCCAGCATGCGAAACCCTCCTTGGCCCTGAGAACAGACGCCGCACCGTTCGGTCGCCTCGAGGGCAGCGGGCCGGAACTCAGCACCCATCGCCTTGAAAACGGTCTCGACATCGTCGTGATCCCGGATCGGCGCGTGCCGGTCGTGACCCACATGCTGTGGTACCGCAACGGCTCCGCCGACGACCCGCTCGGCCAGTCCGGCATCGCGCATTTCCTCGAACACCTGATGTTCAAGGGAACCGAGCGGCATCCGGCCGGGGAATTTTCGAAGGTCGTCTCGGCGCTGGGCGGCCAGGAAAACGCCTTCACGTCCTACGACTACACGGCCTATTTCCAGCGCGTCGCGCCCGAGCATCTCGGCCGGATGATGGAGTTCGAGGCGGACCGCATGTCCGGCCTTAATTTCGACGATGCCGTCGTCGCCCCCGAACGCGACGTCGTCCTCGAGGAGCGGCGCATGCGGGTCGAGACCGACCCGTCGGCGCAATTGTCCGAGGCCATGGCGGCCTCGCTTTTCGTCCACCATCCCTACGGCATCCCGATCATCGGCTGGATGCACGAGATCGAGACGCTCGATCGCACGAACGCGCTCGATTATTACCGGCGCTTCTACTGCCCGAGCAACGCCGTCCTTGTGGTTGCCGGTGACGTGACCGACCGGGACGTCATCAGGCTCGCCGAAGGAACCTACGGCCGCAATCCGCAATGCACGGATGTCCCCGTCCGCCGGCGGCCGGCGGAACCGGAACCGCGCGCGGCCCGCCACGTTTGCATCGCCGATCCCAAGGTCGAGCAACCGACGCTGCAGCGGCTCTACCTCGTCCCATCGTCCCGCACCGCCACCGGGCTCGCGAGCCATGCGCTCGAGGTTCTGGCCGAGGCGATCGGCGGCGGTCCGACCTCCTACCTGTATCGTCGCCTGGTTCTCGACGGCGGCAAGGCCGTGAATGCCGGCGCCTGGTATATGGGCTCGGCGATCGACGAGTCGCGGTTCTCGATCTATGCGGTTCCGGCCGAAGGGGTCTCGCTGCCCGATCTCGAAACCGAACTCGACCAGGCGATCGGATCGATCAAGGACGGCCTCGACGATGTCGCGATCGAACGCGCCAAGTCGCGACTGATCGCGGAGACGATCTACTCGCTCGACAGCCAGTCCTCGCTCGCCCGGATCTACGGATCGGCGCTCGCCGTCGGCGAGACGCTGGAGGATGTCAGGACCTGGCCCGACCAGATCAGGGCCGTCACGCGCGACGATCTCGTCGCCGCGATCGAGACGTGGCTCACCGAGCGGCGCTCCGTGACCGGCCACCTCGTGAAGGTCCGCGGGTGAGGATCAACGTCGCGAGAGGCGAGGCTTGATGTCAGCGACGTTGCAGGCTCAGAGCGGGCCCCCCGACATCCGGTCGCTGCGCTCGCCGGGCGGGATCGAGGCTTGGCAGGTCCAGTCCGATTTCGTGCCGCTGGTCGCGCTCTCCTTCTGCTTCGAGGGTGGCGCCGCTCAGGACCCACCCGGCAAGGCGGGAACGGCTCAGCTGCTGGCTCGACTGCTCGACGAGGGCGCGGGGACCTTGCGGTCGGACGCGTTCCAGGAGCGGCTCGCCGAGCGCGCGATCGAACTCACCTTCACAGCCGGCCCGGACGCGGTCGGCGGCTCGCTGAAGACGCTCGTGGCCCATGCGGACGAGGCCTTCGAACTGCTCCGCCTCGCGCTCACGGAACCGCGTTTCGACGAGGATGCGGTCGAGCGCGTGCGCGCCCAGACGCTCGCCGGGTTGCGCTACCAGCAGAACGATCCCGGCAACGTCGCGTCCAAGCGCTTCCTGGCCGAGGCCTTTCCTGGCCATCCTTACGGTCATCCAGCCTCCGGCACGCCGGAGACGGTCGCGGCCGTGACAAGGCAGGACATCGTCGACCTGCATCGCCGCATCGTCGCGACGGGCCAGCTCAAGGTGGCGGCCGTGGGCTCGATGGCGCCGGCCGAATTCGCGCGCCGCCTCGACACCACCTTCGGCGGGCTGCCGCGCGAGCCGGACCTGGCCGAAGTGCCGGGCGTCGCATTGTCCGGCCGCGGCCGGCAGGTCGTGGTCGACCTCGACGTGCCGCAATCGGTGATCCGGTTCGGCTATGCGGGCGCCTCCTGGCGCGACCCCGACTTCATTCCGACCTATGTGCTGAACCACATGCTCGGCGGGGGCGCCTTCACGTCGCGGCTCTTCCAGGAGGTGCGGGAACGCCGGGGCCTCGCCTACAGCGTCGGCACCTCGCTCGTGAGCTATCGCCACGCCTCCATGACCTGGGGCTATACGGCCACCAAGAACGAGCGCGTCGCGGAATGCCTCGACGTGATCGGCGCCGAGATCCGGCGCATGCGGGACGAGGGCCCGAGCAAGGACGAACTCGCCAAGGCCAAGGATTACCTCACGGGCTCCTACGCGCTCGGCTTCGACACCTCGACCAAGATCGCCCACCAGCTCGTCCAGATCGCCTTCGAGGACCTCGGCATCGACTATATCCGGCGCCGCAACGCCCTCGTCGCCGCGGTGGGCCGGGAGGACATCATGGCCGCAGCGGAACGAACGCTCGGCGACAGTGCCATGCTGGTCGTGATCGCGGGACGGCCGACGGGATTGTAGCTTCCTCTCGACAGTCCCTTTGTACTTCAAACGTTGCGGCATCCGGGATCGACGGGCAACGATCGGTACGCCGGACCTGGCAAGGATGCGATCCCGCGTCACAAGTACCGGAACGGGCGGCCGGGTGGCCAGCCTTCTGCCCGGGCGGACGAGTCCGCTCCGCGCCCAGATCGACCGTTTAGGCGGTTGGGCAGCGCCTCCGAACTGAACGTTCGAGGCTCTGTCTAATGCTGCCCTGGGAGTTGGCCTTACCAGAGCGCCTTAATGTCGTCTGGTCTGGGAGGCCTTTGTCGCTCAATCAGTGCGCGTAGCAGTATCTCGCGCAGGATCATGTATGAGCTTCGGACATCCTGCATTACCGCTTCCGCACCAGCGTGCGCTGAACTCCCTCGGGCGAAATACAATCGGGTGACCTCCTGATAAAGGCGGTCTCCGGAAGCTCGGTCCCGGCCGATGTATGCGCGAACAGCGCGAGCGAGCGACTTTGTAGTATCACGCCGCCCTGGCCGCATCAAAATCTCGATCACGGTCCAAATCGCGATTAACTGCGCGTCTGGTGCCGGCAGCCACCACAGCCCATCCGCCAAGATGAAAGCTCGCTCTACGTCCGGATCGGATCGCAAAGCTTGAAACTGAGGCAGGATGCGCGCGAGCGACTCAAGCAAAGACTGGGTGAGTTCCACCGGCTGACCCGAAATGACCAACGGATGCTCCAGCCTCCAAACGTGAACTGGTCCGGTGGACTGCCGCGCCTCCGCGAAAGGCACGTTGCAGAGGATCGGCAGACAGACCGGCTGGCTTGAGAGAATGCGGATTGCGGCCGCAACCAGTCTCAAGATTAGCATTCTCGGCACGTCGAGGGGGCGGGCTCCCGCAGCTATGGACACCTCGATCTGAGCTGTCTCAGCCACGAATCCGTTCTCCACGGCATACCACGGCGAGGGATGGACAGCGCTTGGCGCTGACGGTGGGGCCACAGCGACCATCGGGGGCGCAAAGAGGTGAGCATATGTGCGTCGTAGGTGCAGCCCGGGCAGCAGCTCAAACTCGCGCACGTCGAGTGACGCTCGCGACAGCCCAGCGAAGAGAGGTGCGTGAGCGAGGTCAAGAGACGGGGTTCGATCGACCTGGTACGTTCCGTCACTCAGGGCGCGCAAGCGCGCCAGCGCGTCATTCATCTTCTCGGCCATCGGGAGCAGCTTCAAGCCTCAGGGCAGTCGTTAAGCCGGCTCGGCCGTGACGCCTAACGAAGAGCGAACGAGGTCATCTTCCTGGAGCCTTCGGGCGGGCGGCCAGGGTGACAGCTCGGGATTTCGCCCGCCGCTGCGAAGCCTCCTTCTTGACTTGTCGCCTCTCTGCAGTTTTCTTACTTTCGGCAGCGCGGGCTGCAACTCTCTTCTCAAAGTTGTTAATGGCTTCATCAAGCAGCATCTGGCAGTAATCCCAACGCTCCCGAGCTGGCCTCGTTGCTCCCTTATATTTTGGCACCTCCTGCCAGTAGCTAGAGAGCAGGGTTAGTGACGATCGCGCATTTTTTGTGTAGTAATTGAACGTCCACTCAAGAGAGTCTTTGTCCTGGCCGTAACCGATAGCATTATCCTCTATTATCCTTCTCGAGAAATTACGTCCATGCGAAAACACTTCAGATCGTTTTCCAGTCTTTTCTGCTAGGAATGCAGCTCTCCACAACGAGAATGCGACAGCTACTAGATCCTGAGCAGCCTTCGACGCGTCCTTGGTCTTCCAGAAGTTTTCGTGATCCTGAAACAATTTAAAGAGACGCAAGCAGGACCTCTGATTTTTGCTCTACTGTCAATCGCCCACTCCAAGTGCTCAACATTAGCTGTCTTGGTAGCCACGGCCTTCCTCGCTATTATTCTGATCGGCTCGACTCTTCTTAAGAGATCGCAACCGTAGTTCAGGCTCTGCACAGACGCAACGACATTCGCCCAGTGCTCGTCCAAGAGCCGCCGTTCCGCTTCCGACCAGGAGCGGTCGCCCGAAACGTCCCGAGCGGTTTCGGCGCCAGCACCGCCCTTGAACATATTCCTATCATGTGCCACATACCGGCCGTCCCGTCCACGGGGAGGCCGCCGCGTGCACCGGCGCGGTCACCTTTGACGGCGGAGCTCGGCATCGGCCGAGTTCCGACGGCGGACGGGATGCGGTCCGGCGTGCCGGGGTCAGGTGGCCTAGCGCCGGCCACACGCGACGATTGCGTCGTGCCTTTCGGGCGCGGCGTAGGAGCCCTCAAGCGGCGGCTGGCAGCCGCCGTCATCGGCGGGCCTCAAGGCCCGCGGGACCGTCGCCTCGAGAAAGAACCGCCAGGGACGCCGGGCGACCGGCTATAATAAATCAAAAGATGCTGGCCGCTCGGCGTCCCGCTCCCCAGCCTTCCTTCATGCCTCGGGGCGAAACCGCCCGCGAGACCGAGAACGCATGCCTGGACGCTGCCCGGCTCCCGCCCGCGGGAGACATGTCGAGTGAGGTGGACCGGCTCACGTGAAGACGATGCGACCGACACGGACGAGAGACGATTCCGCCGAAGGCGGACCGGCTCTACCGCGCGAATTTCCGGTGCTTCTGCTTGCCGGTGTTCAGGTCCTCGACCCCGAGACGGCGTTTCTTGTCCTCCTCGTAATCGTGGAAGTTGCCCTCGAACCACTCGACATGGCCGTTGCCCTCATAGGCCAGCATGTGGGTCGCGATGCGGTCGAGGAACCAGCGATCGTGGCTGATGATCACGGCGCAGCCCGCGTAATTCTCGAGCGCCTCCTCCAGCGCCCGCAGCGTCTCGACGTCGAGGTCGTTGGTGGGCTCGTCGAGGAGGAGCACGTTGGCGCCCGACTTCAGAATCTTGGCGAGGTGGACGCGGTTGCGCTCACCGCCCGAGAGCTGGCCGACCTTCTTCTGCTGGTCCGGCCCTTTGAAGTTGAAGGCGCCGCAATAGGCGCGCGCGTTCATCTCGCGCTTGCCGAGATAGATGATCTCGTTGCCGCCCGAAATCTCCTCGTAGACGGTCTTGCCGGCCTCGAGCGTATCGCGCGACTGGTCGACATAGCCGAGCTGCACCGTGTCGCCGACCTTGATCGCGCCCTCGTCGGGCGTCTCCTGGCCCGTGATCATTCGGAAGAGCGTGGTCTTGCCGGCGCCGTTCGGACCGATCACCCCGACGATGCCGCCCGGCGGCAGCCGGAAGGACAGGTCGTCGATCAGCTCCTTGTCCTCGTAGGCCTTCGACAGGTGATCGAACTCGATCACGTTGTTGCCGAGCCGCTCCTTGATCGGGATGACGATCTGGGCGGCGCCGGGCCCCTGCTCGGAGGCCTTCGCGACCAGGTCCTCGTAGCGCGAGATGCGGGCCTTCGACTTGGCCTGCCGGGCCTTCGGCGAGGCCGAAACCCATTCGCGCTCCCGCTCGATCGTGCGCTGGCGGGATTCGTCCTCGCTCCGCTCCTGCGCGAGCCGCTTCTGCTTCTGCACGAGCCAGGAGGAGTAGTTGCCCTGGTAGGGGATGCCCTTGCCGCGATCGAGCTCGAGGATCCAGCCGGTCACGTTGTCCAGGAAGTAGCGATCGTGGGTCACGATCAGGATCGCGCCCGGATAGCTCTTGAGATGCTGTTCGAGCCAGGAGGTCGTCTCGGCGTCGAGATGGTTCGTCGGCTCGTCGAGAAGGAGGAGCTCGGGCTGCTCGAGGAGGAGCTTGCACAACGCCACCCGGCGGTTCTCGCCGCCCGACAGGGTGTCGACCGGCCAATCGCCCGGCGGGCAGCCGAGGGCACCCATGGCCTGGTCGACGCGCTGGTCGAGCTCCCACAGGTTCTTCGCGTCGATCTCGTCCTGGAGACGGGTCATCTCGTCCGCCGTCTCGTCGGAATAGTTCATGGCGATCTCGTTATACCGGTCGAGGATCGCCTGGCTCTCGGCCACGCCCAACAGGACATTCTCCCGCACGTTCCTGGTGGGGTCGAGCTGGGGCTCCTGCGGCAAGTAGCCGACGCGCGCGCCCTGGGCGACGAAGCCCTCGCCGTTCCACTCCGTGTCGATCCCGGCCATGATCCGGAGCAGCGTCGACTTGCCCGACCCGTTGATGCCGAGGACGCCGATCTTGGCGTCCGGGTAGAAGGAGAGATGGACGTTGTCCAAGACCTTCTTGCCGTTCGGATAGGTCTTCGTCAGACCCTGCATATGATAGATGAATTCGCGGGCCATCGGGTCCGGATCCTGCTGCGTCGGCGTCGGGGAATGGCGTGAGCCGATAGCAGGAGGCCTGCCGGAGAGCAAGGCGGACACGCTCCAGAACCGCTGGCTCGTGCCCCGAACGGAGACAGTATTCGAACTCTCGAGCATACTCCCGATCGAGCTCGTTAACCCCACCTTAACCACGTCCCTCAAGGGTAGGCGGGGCACAAAGGCGAGAGCATGGATCACGCGCGCAAGTTCAGGGCGGACCTCGAGACGCAGGACCCGATGGCGCGGGTCCGGTCGAGGGTGGAATCCGGTCAGAGCCTCGAAGGGCTGGACAAGATACTGCGCTTCTCGCCCACCTCTCGTGACGCGGAACAGGATGGATCGCGCGAGCGAGGCCCAGGCTTCTCGGCCCGGGACATCGCCCAGGCCATCGACCTCGTCCACGAGGCTGCGCAGAGCATCAGGGTCGCCGAGGACCGCGCTCGCGACGGGGAAGCCCGGACGCAGGCGCTGCTGCAACGCGCGACCGAGGAATTGAAGAGCGCCGAAGCCCGCGTCCAGGCGGCGGAGGCCCGCGCCAGGACGGCCGAAACGCGTAGCCAGGAGGCCGAGGCGCGGCTGCGCGAGGCCGAGGACTGGCTGCGACAGGTCTTCTCGGCCATCTCCGAGGAATTGCCGCTGCGGCGCTGACCAGCGCGTGACTGGTGGGGCTTAGGGCCGTCTAACCCGGTTGCCTATTGTCCTCGGTCCCGCTCTTCCGAGCTTTGGGCCGAGCCCTGGGGAGACGGAGATGCCGGTGAGGCGCCGACAACCGGGCGGTTGTCCCCAAGCGCCAGGTGGTGGCAAGCTGGCGCGTCATCGGCCCGGATCCGCCCAATCCCGGACATCCAGCGCACAGCCCCAGAGCCGCTGAATCGAGGCGGAGCCTCCATAGCTCCCCGCTTTTCCGAAGGTACTCTTCCCGATGCACGACGAGGGTTCAGGTGGCGCGGCACTCGGCCGTCCGACGTCGGGCCATGAGGGGGCCGCTTCGGCGGAGGCCGCCGCCGTGGAGGCCCTGATCGCCGGTCGCCGCAGCGTCCGGGCATTCAGGCCCGATCCGGTGCCGGCCGCCTTGGTCGAGCATCTCCTCGACATCGCGGCGCGGGCGCCGAGCGGAACCAACATGCAGCCGTGGCGCGTCTACGCCTTAGCCGGCCCGCAGCAGTCGGCTCTGGCCGGCGCCCTGCGGCGAGCGCACGACGAGGAGCCCTCGGCCGGGCGGGTGAGCGAATACGATTACTATCCCGTGCCGCTCTTCGAGCCCTATATCGCACGCCGCCGAAAGGTCGGGTTCGACCTCTACGGCCTGCTCGGGATCGGTCGCGGCGATCACGCCCGCATGCATGCCCAGCACGCCCGCAACCTCGACTTCTTCGACGCTCCAGTCGGCCTGATCTTTACGATCCACCGCGACCTGAAGATCGGGAGCTGGCTCGATTACGGCATGTTCCTCGAGAACATCATGATCGTGGCCCGTGCGCACGGGCTCGAGACCTGCGCCCAGGCGGCCTTCGCGCCGTTTCACGGCACTATCCGGCAGCATGTTCCCATTCCGGAGGACGAAGTCGTCGTCTGCGGGATGGCGCTGGGCCACGAGGACCCCGACGCCCCGGAGAACGGGCTCGTGACAGCCCGCGTTCCGGCCCGGGACTTCACGACGTTTCTGGGCTTCGACTAGGCCCAGGCGCTACTTACCCGAGATGATGGCTTCCGTCGTCTCGTCGTTCTTGACCTCGACGATGTCGTAGATCGCGCCCCCGCGGGTGAGATACGAGCTCGGCTCCGTCCAGAACACGCGGGTGGCCACGATGTAGCGCCCGGGCGCAAGCTCCTCGAAGGCGAACTTGCCCCGCATGTCCGCCTTCGTCTCGCGGCGGTACCGGTAATAGCCCTCCGGCGGGTTCTCGACGGCGTTGCCGAAATAGGAGCGCATGTCACCGCCGAACATGCTGTTGAAGCGCTCTACCGTGTAGCTGGTGGCCGGAATGAGAAAGACCCGCTCGCCCGCCGCCGTGACGAGCCTGCCGTAATCCCGCCGGAGGAAAGCCTGGCCGTCGATGCGGCCCTTGCCCTTCTTGAGCGCGAATTCAGCCTGGGCCGGATCGAACTCGGACCTGATCGGCGTCGCCTGGCAGCCCTGCAGTCCTAGGATCGCGAGAGCGACCGCACACGCACGCACCATGGCCACGCAACCCTGACGTTCTCACGTCAGTTTGCCGCAGCCGTGGAGAGCGTCAAGCCACTTCCGCTCCCAGGAGGCGGGTAATGTCGGCCGTAACGGTGTCGATCGGGGCCATTCCGTCGGTGACGCGCAACAGCCCGCGTCCGCGATAGTATTCCGAGAGAGGCGAGGTCTGCTCACGATAGGCGGAGAGCCGGATCTGGAAGGCTTCCGGATTGTCGTCCTTGCGGACGGGCTCGCCGCGGGATGCCGTCTCGGCCGCGCGCTTGGCGATTCGGGCGACCAGTGCCTTCTCGTCCACCTTTAGCTCAATCACGGCATCAAGCCGCATGCCCTTCTCGGCCAGCATATGGTCGAGTGCTTCCGCCTGCGGAACAGTTCGAGGAAAGCCATCGAGAATGAAACCCCGCGCGGCATCGGCCTGTTCGATGCGGTCCGCCACGATACCGATGACGAGCGCGTCCGAGACGAGCTCGCCGCGCGCCATGACGTCCTTCGCCATGACGCCGACGGGCGTGCCGGCCGCGACGGCGGCGCGCAACATGTCGCCCGTCGAGAGTTGCGGGATTCCGAGCCGTTCGACGATCCGCGCCGATTGCGTGCCCTTCCCCGCTCCCGGCGGCCCGAGAAGGATCAGCCTCATGTAACCTCACCCCTCGAGCGCGACCGTTCTGGCCGCCGTGCCGACTAGCGCCGGCGTGCGCCGCGCAACTTGGCCTTCTTGACGAGGCCTTCATACTGGTGGGCGAGCAGATGCCCATGCACCTGCGCCACCGTGTCCATGGTGACAGACACGACGATCAGAAGCGAAGTGCCGCCGAAATAGAAGGGCAGCGCGGCGTATGAAATCAGCAACTCGGGCAGCAGGCAGATAATCGTGAGATACGCGGCCCCGATCACCGTCACTCTCGTCAGCACATAATCGATCTGCTCGGCCGTGCGCTCGCCGGGCCGGATGCCCGGAATGAAGCCGCCATGCTTCTTGAGGTTGTCGGCCGTCTCCTGCGGATTGAACACGATCGCTGTGTAGAAGAAGGCGAAGAAGATGATCAGGGCGGCGTAGAGGAAGATGTAGGCGGGTCGGCCGTGGCCAAGGAACGCGGACAGCGTCTGCACCCAGCCGGACCCGGTCTGGTCGCCAGAGAAGCTCGCGAAGGTCGCCGGCAGCAGCAGAAGGGAGGAGGCGAAAATCGGCGGGATCACGCCCGAAGTGTTGAGCTTCAGCGGCAGGAACGAGGTCTGCCCCTCATACATCCGGTTGCCGACCTGCCGCTTCGGGTAATTGATCAGGAGCCGGCGCTGCGCCCGCTCCATGAAGACGATGAAGGCCGTGACGACGACCGCCATCACGACGACGGCCAGGATGACGAGCGTCGAGATCGCCCCCTGGCGGCCGAGTTCCAGCGTTCCGGCGATCGCGGACGGCAGATGCGCCACGATGCCGGCGAAAATGATGAGCGAGGAGCCGTTGCCGATGCCCCGGCTGGTGATCTGCTCGCCGAGCCACATCAGGAACATGGTCCCGCCCGTGAGCGAGATCACCGTCGAGATGAGGAAGAACGGTCCGGGCTCCTGGACGATGTTGCCGGAGGATTGCAGGCCGACCGCTATGCCCCAGGACTGGAATACGGCCAAGACGACGGTGATGTAGCGCGTATACTGGTTGATCACCTTGCGGCCGGATTCCCCCTCCTTCTTCAAGGCTTCGAGGGTCGGCACGACGGAAGTGAGAAGCTGGACGATGATCGATGCCGAGATATACGGCATGATGTTCAGCGCGAAGATGGCCATGCGCTCGACGGCGCCGCCGGAAAACATGTTGAACAGCCCGAGCACGCCCCCGGACGCCGCCTGGAAGCTCTGCCGAAGCGCCTCGGTGTCGATGCCGGGCAGCGGGATATAGGTGCCAAGCCGGAACACGAGCAGCGCGCCGAGCGTGAACCAAATCCTCTTCTTCAGTTCCTCGGCCTTGCCGATGGCACCGAAATTGAGGTTGGAGGCGAGTTGCTCGGCTGCGGATGCCATCGTGCTGTCCCGAAACGCCGCCGAGAGGCGGCTGCCGGTCACAAGGCCCGAAGGGCCTCATGGCCGGCGAGTATCAAAGTACGATCCCGGAGGCGGTTCTCACACCCCGGACGAGCGCGACCTTACGCCGTCGCCTCGGGAGCGGAGGCTTCGGTGACGCCACCGGCCAGCATGGTGATGGACCCACCGGCCCGGGCGATCGCCTCGGCGGCCGACCGGGACGCTCCGGCCACCTCGAAGACGAGCTTCGTGGTAAGTTCGCCGTTGCCGAGGATTCGCACGCCGTCGCGCGGCTTGGAGACGACGCCGGCCGCCACGAGCGACTCGACCGTCACAGTCGCACCGGTATCCAGCTTGCCGGCATCGATCGCGACCTGGATTCGGCCGAGGTTGACCTCATTATAATCCTTGGCATTCGGCGGCGTGAAGCCGCGCTTGGGCAGGCGACGATGGAGCGGCATCTGACCGCCCTCGAAGCCCTTGATGGCGACGCCGGTCCGGGCCTTCTGACCCTTGACGCCGCGCCCGCCCGTCTTGCCCTTGCCGGAACCGATGCCGCGTCCAACCCGCATCCGGTTCTTGGTCGCGCCTTCGTTGTCGCGGATTTCGTTGAGCTTCATCACGCCCTCCCCTCGGGTGCGTCGACGACGCGAACGAGATGCTTCACGGTCTCGATCATGCCGCGAGTCGCGGAATTGTCGGGAAGCGTGGAGCGGCGGTGCAAGCGGTTCAGGCCGAGACCGATGAGGGTCTGGCGCTGGTTGCCCTGCCGGCGGATGGGCGAACCGATCTGCTCGACCGTGACGGTCCCGCCATTCGTGGTGGTGGTGTCAGCCATGACCGCCCTCCTCACGAATCGGCGCCGGCGCCGTCCGACAGATCGGCGTGACGGCGGCGGGACTGGAGGGTGGAGACCTTGATGCCGCGTCGGGCGGCGACCGCCCGCGGGCTATCCTCGTTCTTCAGGGCGTCGAAGGTCGCCCGGACGAGGTTGTAGGGGTTCGAGGAGCCGAGAGACTTCGCGACGACGTCCTGCATGCCAAGCGTCTCGAAGACGGCGCGCATCGGACCGCCGGCGATGATGCCGGTGCCCTGCGGCGCGGCCCGGAGGATGACCTTGCCGGCGCCGTGGCGTCCGTTGACGTCGTGATGGAGCGTGCGGCCTTCCCGGAGGGCGACGCGGACCAGTCCGCGCTTGGCGGCCTCGGTGGCCTTCCGGATCGCCTCGGGAACCTCACGCGCCTTGCCGTGACCGAAGCCGACGCGGCCCTTCTGATCGCCGACGACGACGAGCGCCGCGAAACCGAAGCGACGGCCACCCTTCACCACCTTGGCGACGCGGTTGATGTGGACGAGCTTGTCGACGAACTCGCTGTCGCGCTCTTCACGATTGTCGCGCCGGTCGCGGTTCGGCCGGCCACCGCCGCCGGAATGAGGTTCTCTTGCCATGATCTATCCCGTCTGAACTTGTGCGCAGGCGGCGGCCCGCTCGCTTTGACGTGTGTTTCGACTGTCCGCCGTCAGAATTCGAGACCGCCCTCGCGGGCAGCGTCAGCCAGGGCCTTGACCCGACCGTGATAGATGTAACCCGAACGGTCGAACACGACCCGGGTGATCCCCGCCGCAGAGGCGCGCTCGGCGACGAGCCGGCCCACTTCCTTCGCCGCTGCAACGTCAGCGCCGGTCTTCAGCGACCCCTTCAGATCCTTCTCCAGGCTCGACGCGGCTGCGACCGTGCGGCCGTTCGCGTCGTCGATCACCTGGGCGTAGATCTGCTTCGACGACCGGAACACCGACAGGCGGGGCCGACCATTCGCGACCTTGCGGATCGCGCGTCGGACACGCGCCTTGCGGCGGTCTTCAGCGCCCTTTTTCTCAGCCATGATGCGCCAACCTACTTCTTCTTGCCTTCCTTGCGGAAGATGAACTCGCCCGCGTATTTCACGCCCTTGCCCTTGTAGGGCTCGGGACCGCGATAATCGCGAATCTCGGCAGCCGTCTGACCGACCTTCTGCCGGTCGATCCCGGCCACGATGACCTCCGTCGGACGGGGCACCGTGATCGTGATCCCGGACGGGATCTCGTAATCGATGTCGTGGCTGTAACCGAGCGACAGCTTCAGCACCTTGCCGGCCAGGGCCGCCCGGTAGCCGACGCCGTTGATCTCGAGCTTCTTCTCGAACCCCTTCGACACGCCCTCGACCAGATTCGCCACCTGTGCCCGGGACATGCCCCAACGCGAGCGCGCAGCCTTCGACTGGTCTCGGGGCGTCACCGTCACGGCGCCGTCGTTCATGGCGACCGTCACCTCCTCCGGGACCCGGAAGAAGAGCTCGCCCTTCGTCCCCTTGACGGTCACGACCTGCCCGTCGACGCTCGCCGTCACACCCGACGGCACGGCGACCGGTTTCTTACCAACGCGAGACATCCTCGCCTCCTGATCTATATGCGGGGCTGCCGGTCAGAAGACCTGGCAGAGCACTTCGCCGCCGACATTCTTGTCCCGGGCTTCGTGATCGGCCATCACGCCCTGCGGCGTGGACACGATCGTGATCCCGAGGCCGTCGGCGACATGCGGCAGCGCATCGACCGAGGCGTAGACGCGACGACCAGGCTTCGACACCCGCGAGATGCGCCGGATGACCGGGTCGCCTTCGTAGTATTTCAGCTCGATCACGAATTCCGAACGGCCGTTGCCGTAGTCGGTCGTGCCATAATCGCGTATGTAGCCCTCGGCCTTCAGCACGTCGAGCACGCGGGCCCTGAGCTTCGAACCGGGAGTCATGACGGAACTCCGCTTGCGCATCTGCGCGTTGCGGATACGGGTCAGCATATCGCCGAGAGGATCGTTCATCGACATCGCTCGTCCTCCCTACCAGCTCGACTTGACGAGGCCGGGGATCAGGCCTTGCGACCCGAGTTCCCGAAGGGCGATGCGCGACATCCCGAGCTTGCGGTAGAAGGCGCGCGGACGGCCGGTCATCTCGCAGCGGTTGCGGATGCGGGTCGGAGCGGAGTTGCGCGGCAGCTCGGCCAGCTTGATCCGCGCCTCGAACCGCTCTTCCATGGACAGCGACTGGTCGTTCGCCGTCTCTCCAAGCAGCTTGCGCTTGGGCGCGTAAGCCGCGACCATCTTGCGCCGCCGCTTGTTCTTCTCGATCGAACTTTTCTTTGCCATGTCTCGATGATCTCCAGTGTCCGCGTCTGACGTTCGCCGATTAAGCGGGCGTCACTGCCGGAACGGGAAGTTGAAATGCTTGAGGAGCGCACGCGCCTCGTCGTCGGTCCGGGCGGACGTCGCGATGACGACGTCCATACCCCAGATCTGCTCGGCCTTGTCATAGTTGATCTCGGGGAACACAAGGTGCTCCTTGATGCCGAGCGCATAATTGCCGTGACCGTCGAACGACCGCGGGTTCAGGCCCCGGAAGTCCCGGACGCGGGGCAGAGCCACGGTCACGAGACGGTCGAGAAACTCGTACATGCGAGCCTTGCGGAGCGTCACCTTGGCGCCGATCGGCATGTTCTCGCGAACCTTGAAGGTCGCGATCGCCTTGCGGGCCCGGGTGATCACCGGCTTCTGACCGGCGATCAGCGCGAGGTCGGCGGCCGCGACCGAGGCCTTCTTCGAATCCGCCGTCGATTCCCCGACGCCCATGTTCAGCACGATCTTCGTGATCTGCGGAACCTGCATCGGGTTCGTGTAGCCGAATTCCTCGGTCAGCTTCGCTCGCACCTCTTCATCGAAGAGCTTGCGCATGCGCGGGACGTAATCGGCCGGCACGTCAGAACCGTTGCTGCCCTCGGGTGCCGCCTGGGCCTCTGCGGAGGCCTTGGGTGCCTTAGCCATCGATCGGATCTCCGGAACGCTTGGCGAACCTGACCTTGCGGCCATCATCGAGTGTGCGGAAGCCGACCCGGGTCGGCTTGCCATCCTTGGGGTCGGCGATGGCCAAATTCGAGAGGTGGATCGTCGCCTCCTTGGAGATGATCCCGCCCTCCTGGTTCATTGTCTGCTTCTGGTGCTTCTTGACGATGTTGACGCCCCGGACGGTGGCGCGGCCGTCCGTCGGAATGACCCGAAGGACCTCCCCGGTGCGACCGCGGTCACGTCCCGTCAGGACGACGACCTTGTCGCCCTTCTTGATCTTTGCCGACATCACAGCACCTCCGGAGCCAGGGAGATGATCTTCATGTGGTTCCGGGCGCGGAGCTCGCGCGGCACGGGACCGAAGATACGGGTGCCGACCGGCTCCTTCTGATTGTTGATCAGGACGGCCGCATTCTTGTCAAAACGGATCACCGAGCCGTCCGGGCGCTTGATATCCTTGGCGGTGCGAACGACGACCGCCTTCATGACGTCGCCCTTCTTGACGCGGCCGCGCGGGATGGCCTCCTTGACGGAGACCACGATGATGTCGCCGACGCCGGCATATTTCCGCTTCGACCCGCCCAACACCTTGATGCACATCACGCGACGGGCGCCGGAATTGTCGGCGACGTCCAGATTTGTCTGCATCTGGATCATGACCTTGAACCTCTCTCTGTCTCAGACGGTTTCCTGTCCATCTCGGACCGGACTGCGCCTGACGGGGATCTGAAGTCCCCAAGTTCACTTCAGCGTCTGCCGGGGCTCGCCAACCGCGAGACCCGAGGTTTCTTGTACGATCTGGGCTACGAGAGCCCGACCGCCGCCTTGACCCGGTCGACGACGCCGCCGACCGTCTCGGCCACACCCGACAGGATGCCGCCAGGCTCGTCGCCCTCGGGAGCGCCTGCCTCGACGAGCTTCCAGGTCTTCGTCTTCGAATAAGGACGGGATTCCTGGATTTGCACGATCTGGCCCGTCTTCGCCACGTTGTTCTCGTCGTGGGCGTGGTAGTTCTTTGTCCGGCGAACCGTCTTCTTCAGGACGGGATGGGTGAAGCGCCGCTCCACCTTGACCACGATGGTCTTGTCCGTCTTGTCGCTGACGACGAGTCCCTGCAATACACGCTTCGGCATAGTCTGTCTCCTCAGGCGCTGGCCGCCTGAGCCTTGGGCTCAGACTGGGCCGCGACGCGCTGCCGACTCTGCAGCGTCTTGATGCGGGCGATGTCGCGGCGGACGATGCGGACACGCGAGGTATTCTCGAGCTGACCCGTCGCCCGCTGGAAGCGCAGGTTGAACTGCTCCTTCTTCAGGGCGAGGAGTTCGTCCTGCAGCTGATCGGCGGACAGCCGGACCAGGTCGTCGAAACGGGCTTTGGACTTCATGGCTCCTACTCCGCGATGCGCTGCACGAAACGCGTGCGCACCGACAGCTTTGCGGCTCCAAGGCGAAGCGCCTCGCGGGCGATGTCCTCGGAGACGCCGTCGATCTCGAACATGATACGGCCGGGCTTCACACGCGCCGCCCAGAATTCCGGCGCGCCCTTGCCCTTGCCCATACGGACTTCGGTCGGCTTCGACGACACCGGAACGTCCGGGAAGATCCGGATCCACACCCGGCCCATCCGCTTCATCTCGCGGGTGATCGCGCGGCGAGCCGCCTCGATCTCACGCGCATTGACGCGCTCCGGCTCCAGGCACTTGAGCCCGTACTGACCGAAATTCAAGTCCGTCCCGCCCTTCGCGGTGCCGTGGATGCGGCCCTTGAACTGCTTGCGGAACTTCGTCTTCTTGGGTTGCAGCATGACAATCTACCTGTTGCTCTGCGGGCGGCCCTAGGCCGCCTGCTCGGCCGAGCGGCGACCGGTCGACCGTGCGCCGGCCTCCTCGTTCATCCGCTTGTCCTGTGCCATCGGGTCGTGTTCGAGGATCTCGCCCTTGCAGATCCACACCTTGATGCCGCAGGTGCCGTAGGTCGTGAACGCCGTCGCGACCCCGTAATCCACGTCCGCCCGCAGGGTATGCAGGGGCACGCGACCTTCGCGGTACCATTCCATGCGGGCGATCTCCGCCCCGCCGAGCCGGCCGGAACAGTTGATCCGGATGCCCTGAGCGCCGAGCCGCATCGCCGACTGCACGGCCCGCTTCATCGCGCGCCGGAAGGCCACGCGACGCTCGAGCTGCTGGGCGATCGAATCCGCGACCAGCATGGCGTCGACCTCGGGCTTGCGCACCTCGACGATGTTGATCGTGACCTCGGCCTTGGTCATCTGGCCGACGAGCTTCCTGAGCTTGTCGATATCGGCGCCCTTCTTGCCGATCACGACTCCCGGCCTGGCCGAGTGGATCGTGACCCGGCATTTCCGGTGCGGCCGCTCGATCACGATCTTCGAGACCGCCGCCTGCTTCAACTGCTTCGTGAGCATGGCCCGGACGGCCACGTCCTCGTGCAGCAGCTTCGCGTAATCGCCCTTCTCGGCGAACCAGCGCGAATCCCAGGTCCGGTTGATGCCGAGCCTGAGTCCGATCGGATTGACTTTCTGACCCATGGTGACCTCAGGCCGCAGCGGCTTGGACTTCGCGAACCACGATCGTCAGGTTCGAGAAGGGTTTCAGGATGCGGGCGCCGCGACCGCGGGCACGCGCATGGAAGCGCTTGAGGACGAGCGCCTTGCCGACGAAGGCCTGCGCCACGACAAGGTCGTCCACGTCGAGATCGTGGTTGTTCTCGGCATTCGCGATCGCGCTCTCGAGGCATTTGCGAACCTCGGTCGAGATCCGCTTGCGCGAGAATTGCAGGTCAGCAAGCGCGGCGGAGACCTTCTTGCCCCGGATCAGCTGAGCCAGAAGGTTCAGCTTCTGCGGCGAGACGCGAAGCATCCGGGCGACGGCCTTGGCCTCGTTCTCCGGCAGCGCGCGGGGGGTTGCGGACTTGCCCATCTCAGCGCCTCTTCGCCTTCTTGTCGGCCGCGTGACCCGTGAAGGTCCGGGTCGGCGAGAACTCGCCGAACTTGTGGCCGACCATCTCCTCCGACACGTAGACGGGGATATGCTTGTGACCGTTATAGACACCGAAGGTGAGCCCCACGAATTGCGGGAGGATCGTGGAGCGACGGCTCCAGATCTTGATCACCTCGTTGCGGGTCGAGCCGCGAGCGGCATCGGCCTTCTTCAAGAGGTAGCCGTCGACGAACGGCCCCTTCCAGATCGAACGTGCCATGACCGGCTCAGCCCTTCTTCTTGCGCTTGTGACGGGAGGCCACGATGAACGTGTCCGTCCGCTTGTTCGAGCGCGTCTTCTTGCCCTTGGTCGGAAGACCCCAGGGTGTCACAGGATGCCGGCCACCCGAGGTGCGGCCTTCGCCGCCGCCATGCGGGTGGTCGATCGGGTTCATCGTCACGCCGCGGTTATGCGGCTTCAGGCCGAGCCACCGATTCCGACCGGCCTTGCCGATCGAGATGTTCATGTGATCGGGATTGGAGACCGCACCCACGGTCGCGTAGCAAAGGCCGTGGATGAGGCGCTGCTCGCCGGACTTCAGGCGCAGGTTCACATAGCCCACGTCGCGCCCGACGATCTGGGCGTAATTGCCGGCCGAACGGGCGAGCGCGCCGCCCTTGCCGATCTTCGTCTCGACATTGTGGACGATGGTGCCGACCGGCATGTTGCCGATGGGCATCGCATTGCCGGGCTTGATGTCGACATTCTCGCCGGCAACCACCGAATCGCCCGGCGAAAGCCGCTGCGGCGCGATGATGTAGGACAGATCACCGTCCGGATATTTCACCAGCGCGATGAAAGCCGTGCGGTTCGGATCATACTCGATCCGCTCCACGCTCGCCGCCTCGCCGGCATGGTCACGCCGCTTGAAGTCGACATAGCGATAGGTCTGCTTGTGCCCGCCGCCACGGAACCGGACCGTGATCCGGCCATGGTTGTTGCGGCCGCCCGAGGAGTGTTTCCCCTCAGTCAGGCTCTTGATGGGCTTGCCCTTGTAGAGCTCGCTCCGGTCGACGAGCACGAGCTGGCGAAGGCCAGGCGTGATCGGCTTGAAGGTCTTGAGTGCCATAACCTCGATCCCTGCCCGTCAGAGCCCGGTCGTCACGTCGATCGACTCGCCTTCGGCGAGCGTCACGATCGCCTTCTTGACGTCGGCGCGACGGCCCTTGCGGCCGCGGAAGAACTTCTCCTTGCCCTTGGTCACGAGCGTGTTCACGGCCGTGACCTTGACCTCGAAGAGCCGCTCGACGGCCTCCTTGATCTGGGGCTTCGTCGCATCCGGGGCGACCCGGAACACGACCTTGTTGTGCTCCGACAGGTTCGTGGCCTTCTCGGTGATCACCGGGCTCACGATCACGTCGTAATGGCGCGGTTCGGCGCTCATGCCTATGCTCCCTGGCTGGCGGACGGCGTCGCCGCGAAGCGTGCCTCCAGCGCGTTCACCGCGGCCCTCGTCAGCACGAGCGTATCGCGACGGAGGATGTCGTAGACGTTGATGCCCTGGACCGGCAGGACGTCGATATTCGGCAGGTTCCGGGCAGCGAGCCCGAAATTGGTGTCGACCTCGGCGCCCGAGATGATCAGCGCATTCGCAAGGCCCATCACGCCGAAGCGCTCCTTGAGCGCGGCCGTCCTCGGCTCAGCCAGCGTCGCGTCGTCAACGACGATCAGGGTCTGCGACTTCGCCTTGGTGGAGAGCGCATGACGAAGCGCCAGCGCCCTTACCTTCTTGGGCAGGTCATGCTCGTGCGACCGGACCTGCGGTCCGAAGGCGCGACCACCGCCCCGGAACTGCGGCACGCGTGCCGAGCCGTGACGCGCGTTGCCCGAGCCCTTCTGCTTGTAGAGCTTCTTGCCGGTGCGCCAGATCTCGGCGCGGTTCTTAACCGCATGCGTGCCGGCGCGGCGCTTGGCGAGCTGCCAGCGCACCATGCGGGCCAGGATGTCGGCACGCGGCTCGAGACCATAAATCTCGTCCGCGAGCTCGACCGAACCCGATGCTTCGCCGCCGAAGGATTGGAGATCGAGTTTCATGACGCGTTCTCCTCGGCGCTCTCGGAGACGGCAGGAGCCACGTCCTCGTCGCTGCTATCCGCAGCAGCGCCGCCGCGGGCCCGGAACTTGCCCGGCATCGGCAGGTCGGCAGGTGCCTTCCGCTTGACCGAGTCCCGGACGAAGATCCAGCCGCCGGCATGACCCGGCACGGCACCTTCGACCAGGATCAGACCGCGCTCGACATCGGTCTGCACGACGCGAAGGTTCTGGGTTGTGACCCGCTCGACACCGAGATGGCCGGCCATCTTCTTGTTCTTGAAGGTCTTGCCAGGATCCTGGCGACCGCCCGTACCGCCGATGGAGCGGTGCGAGACCGAGACACCGTGGGTGGCCCGGAGACCGCCGAAATTCCAGCGCTTCATGCCGCCAGCGAAGCCCTTGCCGAGCGTCGTGCCCGTCACGTCGACGAACTGGCCAGGCAGGAAGTGGTCAGCCGTGATCTCGGCCCCGACCGGGATCATCCCGTCCTCGGACACCCGAAACTCGGCGAGCTTCCGCTTCGGCTCAACCTCGGCGACCGCGAACCGGCCGCGCTCGGCTCGGGACACGTTCTTTACCTTGGCAGTGCCGACGCCGACCTGCAGCGCGACGTAGCCGTTCTTCTCCATGGTCCGGTGGCCGACGACCTGGCAATTGTCGACCTTCAGCACCGTCACGGGGACATGCTCCCCGGCATCCGTAAAGATGCGGGTCATCCCGACCTTCTGTGCAATCACGCCTGAGCGCATCGTCTCGTCCTTTGGGCGTATTCGGGCCAGCTCGAACCGAGACGGCTCAGAGCTTGATTTCGACGTCGACGCCGGCGGCGAGGTCGAGCTTCATCAGGGCGTCCACCGTCTGCGGGGTCGGGTCGACGATATCGAGAACCCGCTTGTGGGTCCGCATTTCGAACTGCTCCCGCGACTTCTTGTCGATATGGGGCGAGCGCAACACCGTGAACTTCTCGATGCGGGTCGGCAGCGGGATCGGCCCGCGCACCTGAGCGCCCGTCCGCTTCGCCGTCGACACGATCTCGCGCGTCGAGGCGTCCAGGACGCGGTGGTCGAAGGCTTTCAGCCGGATGCGGATGTTCTGGTTCATGATCTCATCTTCTCGCGGCGTCATGCCCGGGAATGTCCCGGGCAATCGGCCCTCGCGTCCAACTGAACCCTCGGGACAAGCCCGAGGGTGAAGGCGACGTGACTACTCGACGATCGAAGCCACGACGCCCGCGCCCACGGTCCGGCCACCCTCGCGGATGGCGAAGCGGAGCTTCTCTTCCATGGCGATCGGCACGATCAGCGTGACATCCATGGTCACGTTGTCGCCGGGCATCACCATCTCGGTGCCCTCGGGAAGCGTGCACACGCCGGTCACGTCCGTGGTCCGGAAGTAGAACTGGGGACGATAGTTCGTGAAGAATGGGGTGTGGCGGCCGCCCTCTTCCTTGGTCAAGATGTAGGCCTCGGCCTTGAACTTCGTGTGCGGCTTCACCGAACCCGGCTTGCAGACGACCTGGCCGCGCTCGACATCCTCGCGCTTCGTGCCGCGGAGCAAGACGCCGACATTGTCGCCGGCTTGGCCCTGGTCGAGCAGCTTGCGGAACATCTCGACGCCCGTGACCGTGGTCGTCTGGGTCGCCCGGATGCCGACGATCTCGACCGTCTCGCCGACCTTGACGATGCCACGCTCGACGCGGCCGGTCACGACCGTGCCGCGACCCGAGATCGAGAACACGTCCTCGATCGGCATCAGGAACGGCATGTCAATCGGACGCTCAGGTTGCGGAATGTACTCGTCGACAGTCTTCATGAGCGCGACAACGGCGTCGTGGCCGATCGCCTTGTCGCCGTTGTCGAGCGCAACCTTGGCCGAACCCTTGGTGATCGGGATGTCGTCGCCCGGAAAGTCGTATTTCACGAGGAGCTCGCGCACCTCCATCTCGACGAGTTCGAGAAGCTCGGCGTCGTCGACCAGATCGACCTTGTTCAGGAACACGACGAGCGCCGGCACGCCGACCTGACGGGCGAGCAGGATATGCTCGCGAGTCTGCGGCATCGGGCCGTCGGCGGCCGACACGACCAGGATCGCTCCGTCCATCTGCGCCGCGCCCGTGATCATGTTCTTCACGTAGTCGGCGTGGCCAGGACAGTCGACATGGGCGTAGTGCCGGTTCGCCGTCTCGTACTCGACGTGCGCCGTCGAGATCGTGATGCCGCGCGCCTTCTCTTCCGGAGCCTTGTCGATCTGATCATAGGCCGTGAACGTGGCGCCGCCCGACTCGGCCAGGACCTTGGTGATCGCCGCGGTCAGCGAGGTCTTGCCGTGGTCGACGTGACCAATGGTGCCGATGTTGCAATGCGGCTTGTTGCGCTCGAATTTAGACTTGGCCATGACAGCATCCTACCTTCTAAGTCGGATCGGGTTGGGCCGGGGGGCGATCTGCCGCTCCCGACTGCGTGAATTGATCAGGCGTACTTCGCGACGACCTTCTCAGCTTCGCCGCGCGGCACTTCCTCGTAATGGTCGAACTGCATCGTGAAGGTGGCCCGGCCCTGCGAGAACGACCGGAGCGTGTTCACGTAGCCGAACATGTTGGCGAGCGGCACCATGGCGTTCACGACATTCGCGTTGCCGCGCATGTCCTGACCCTGGATCTGGCCGCGCCGCGAGTTCAAGTCGCCGATGACGCCGCCGGTGTAATCCTCCGGCGTCACGACCTCGACCTTCATCACGGGCTCGAGCAGGACCGAATGGCCCTTCTGCAGCCCTTCCCGCATCGCCGCCCGCGAGGCGATCTCGAAGGCGAGTGCCGACGAGTCGACCTCGTGGTAGGCACCGTCGACGAGCTGGACCTTGACGTCGACCACCGGGAAGCCGGCCAGGATGCCGGCGCCCATCACCGAGTTCAGGCCCTTCTCGACGCCGGGGAGATACTCCTTCGGCACCGACCCGCCGATGACCTTCGACTCGAACTCAAAACCCTTGCCGGGCTCGTTCGGCTCGACGATCAGCTTGACGCGGGCAAACTGGCCCGTGCCGCCGGTCTGCTTCTTGTGCGTGTAATCGATCTCCGCCCGGCGCGTGATCTTCTCGCGATAAGCCACCTGCGGCGCGCCGATATTCGCGTCGACCTTATAGGTGCGGCGCAGGATATCGATCTTGATGTCGAGATGGAGTTCGCCCATCCCCTTAAGGATCGTCTGGCCGCTTTCCTGGTCGGTCGAGACCCGGAAAGACGGATCCTCGGCCGCAAGCTTCGCGAGCGCGAGACCGAGCTTCTCCTGGTCCGCCTTCGACTTCGGCTCGACGGCGATCTCGATGACGGGTTCCGGGAATTCCATCTTCTCGAGGATGACCGGCTTCTGCGCGTCGCAGAGCGTGTCGCCCGTCCGAACTTCCTTGAGGCCGGCGAGCGCAACGATGTCACCCGCGAAAGCCTCCTTGATGTCCTGCCGGTCGTTCGCGTGCATCAGAAGCATGCGGCCGACACGCTCCTTCTTGTCGCGCGTCGAGTTCAGGATGCCCGTGCCGGATTCAACCTTGCCGGAATAGACGCGGCAGAAGGTGATCGTACCGACGAACGGATCATCCATGATCTTGAAGGCGAGCATCGAGAACGGATCGCTGTCGATCGCATGGCGCTCGATCGGCTCCTCGGTGTCCGGGTGGATCCCGGAGATTGACTCGCGATCCGCCGGCGACGGCAGGAAGTCGACGACTGCGTCCAGGAGAGGCTGCACGCCCTTGTTCTTGAAGGCCGAGCCACACAGGACAGGGTGGAAGGCGCGCCGCTGGACGGCAGTACGGACGAGCCGCCGCATCGTCTCGTCGTCCGGCTCTGTGCCGTCGAGATAGGCGGTCATGGCCGCGTCATCCATCTCGACGCAAGCTTCCACAAGCTTCAGCCGGTACTCCGCCGCCTGTTCCTTAAGGTCGTCGGGGATCTCGATCTCTTCGTAATCAGCGCCGAGCGCCTCGCCCGACCAGACCACGCCTTTCATCTTGATGAGATCGACGACGCCCCGGAAAGTGTTCTCGGCGCCGATCGGCAGCTGAAGGCAGACGGGCTTGCCGGCGACACGGTCGATGATGTCGGCGACGCAACGGAAGAAATCCGCGCCGATCTTGTCCATCTTGTTGACGAAGACGACGCGCGGCACGTCGTACTTGTCGGCCTGGCGCCACACAGTCTCGGTCTGAGGCTCGACGCCCTGGTTGCCGTCGAGAACGCAAACAGCGCCGTCGAGCACGCGGAGCGAACGCTCCACCTCGATGGTGAAGTCGACATGGCCGGGCGTGTCAATGATATTCAGGCGCTTGTCGCGCCAGAAGCAGGTCGTCGCAGCCGACGTAATCGTGATTCCGCGCTCCTGCTCCTGCTCCATCCAGTCCATGGTAGCGGCGCCCTCATGGACCTCGCCGATCTTATGGGACTTTCCGGTGTAGTAGAGGATCCGTTCGGTGGTCGTCGTCTTGCCGGCATCAATGTGGGCCATGATGCCGAAGTTACGATAATCCTCGATCGCGTGCGTGCGGGGCATGATGTTCGCTCCTGACCTTCCTCAGCCTTACCAGCGGTAATGCGAGAAGGCGCGGTTGGCCTCGGCCATCCGGTGCGTGTCTTCGCGTTTCTTGACGGCATTGCCGCGGTTGTTCGCGGCATCGAGCAGTTCGGCCGACAACCGGTCCACCATGGTGCGGTCGTTCCGCGACCGGGCGGCCTGGATCAGCCAACGGATGGCGAGCGCCTGACGGCGCTCCGGGCGGACTTCGACCGGCACCTGATAGGTCGCGCCGCCGACGCGGCGGGACCGGACCTCGATCGCGGGAGCGACGTTGTCCAGCGCCGCACGGAACACCTCGATCGGGTTCGCCCGGGCCCTGCCCTCGACGAGCTCGAGAGCGCCATAGACGATCCGCTCGGCCGTCGACTTCTTTCCCTCATACATGATCGAGTTCATGAACTTGGTCACGACGATATCACCGAACTTGGGGTCCGGGATGATCTCGCGCTTTTCGGCCTTATGGCGGCGGGACATGTCCTGCTCCGGTCTTCGCTTCGCTGTGATGGTCGGGCTTGTCCCGGCCATCCCGCTCTAGAAGAGCGCTGCTATTCTCGAGATCCCCGGGACGAACCCGAGGATGACGGCCGAACTACTTCGGCCGCTTCGCACCGTATTTGGAGCGGCGCTGCTTGCGGTTCTTCACGCCCTGAGTGTCGAGGACACCGCGCAGGATGTGGTAGCGCACGCCTGGCAGATCCTTGACGCGGCCGCCGCGGATCATGACCACCGAGTGCTCTTGAAGGTTGTGACCTTCACCCGGGATATAGCCGATGACCTCGTAGCCGTTCGTGAGCCGGACCTTCGCGACCTTGCGGAGCGCTGAGTTCGGCTTCTTCGGCGTCGTCGTGTAGACGCGCGTGCAGACGCCGCGCTTCTGCGGGCAGGCGTCCAGCGCCGGAACCTTGTTGCGGGTCGCCGGCACCGTGCGCGGCTTCCTGATCAATTGGCTGATCGTCGGCATCGAGCCCTCGTTGACGGAGACGTTTGCACGTCTCCTCATTTCGATATGACGTTCGCGAAAGACGAAGCGTCCAAACGAAAAGGCGCGCCACAGGTTCGAAGAACCTCTGCCGCGATGAAATCGCAGAGGACCGCCCCGGCTGCCCGGAAAGGTCTTGCTACCCATGTCGACCCGGAGGCCAACTCGTACCCGCTAAGGACGACAGCGTCTAAGTTCGATGCATCGAACCGTGTCGGTTCGATCCGCGAGACTTACGGCCTGCCGTGGATGGAGGCGTTCTAAGGCCCCCGTCAGAGGTCGTCAACCCGAAAACGGGCGATTGCCTCCTCCGGCCAATGCCGGAGGAGGCGGATCGCACTACTCCGCGGCGGAGGGCAGTTCGGCGATCTGCGCCGCCGCGTTGGCGGCCGCATGCGCGGCCGCTTCCGAGGCCCGCGCCTGGGCCTCGGCGTTGCGCTGGGCGAGGATGAGCTCGTCCCGCTTCGTCGCCACCTGCCGGATCTGCGTGTTCATGGCGCCCGTCCCGGCCGGGATGAGCGAACCTACGATCACGTTCTCCTTCAGGCCTTCGAGCGTGTCGACCTTACCGTTCACGGCGGCCTCCGTCAGCACGCGCGTGGTCTCCTGGAACGAGGCCGCCGAGATGAACGACTTCGTCTGCAGCGAGGCCTTGGTGATCCCGAGCAGCACGGGGACGCCGACGGCCGGCTTCTTCTTCTCGGCGATCAATTGCTCGTTGATCTCCTGGAATTCGAGCCGGTCCATCTGCTCGCCGTTCAGAAGCTCGGAATCACCACCTTCGGTGACCTCGATCTTCTGCAGCATCTGCCTGACGATGACCTCGATATGCTTGTCGTTGATGTTCACGCCCTGGAGCCGGTAGACCTCCTGGATCTCGTTCACGAGATAGGC